>CBDUYP010000242.1:0-1507 GCA_965371485.1 uncultured bacterium | reverse complement strand
GGCTGCTGCCGCGGCCATTGAGGATTTCTTCAGGAACTTTCGTCGATCAAGTGCTGTTTCCATAAGCGCTCCTTTGGGTATCACAATTTTAATTTCGTATTTTCAGTTTACATAATCTGGGAGCAAGTGTCAATATTCCTCCGGATTTTTATTCTAATCATATCCATAACTTTCTGTTATGGAAAATTATTATTATTTCTAAGCCCCTGTTTCGTTGATAAGATTTTGTTATACATGGCTGATTCCTTTGCTATAATACATTTTTTTAATCAGAGGGCCGGGAAATATGGTTGATCTGTTTTTCATCAAAACATTTATTGCCGTCGCCAAGACCGGCTCGTTTCGAACCGCAGCCGAAAGAAATTGTGTTACCCAGCCCGCGGTCTCGCAGCACGTGCGGGTCCTTGAAAAGAAACTGGGCAGCACCCTTTTTGAACGGAAAGGCAAGAAGGTTTTCCTGACCCCGGCCGGTAAAATCTTCCTGACGTACGCGGAAAATATCCTCAAACAATATGAAGAAGCCCGCATGCGCGTCGGAGAAACCGTCAATCAATTCAACGGAACGATACGCATTGCGACCATCTACAGTATCGGCCTTCACCGGCTGCAGCCGACCGTTAAAAATTTCTTAAGACGGTACCCCAAAATCGATGTGCACCTGGAATACAATCAAAGCAACCATATCCATGAAATGGTCATGAACCGAACCGTTGATTTCGGCCTTGTTGCTTATCCTAAAGAAACCGTCGGGATCTGCACAAAAATCTTTGCCAAAGAGAAACTCATCCTTGTCCAATCTTCTCATCATCCTGTTTTTAAGAAAGCCCGTTTCCGGTTGTCAGACCTGCATCAGCAGAAATTTATTGCTTTCACCTCAACAACGCCGACCGGACGGGTCATAGAACAGTTCCTGCGGGAGAAAAAAATCTCCCCTCGCATCATCCACGAATACGACAATATCGACACATTAAAGAGTGCCCTTGAGTTAGGCATGGGTTGTGCTATCGTGCCGAAGAATACGGTGGCACGGGAATTGAGGGATCGTTCATTCGAGGTGATCAATGTCAAGGAGCTGACGCTGGAAAGACCGCTTGGAATTCTGCATTCCAAAGGAAAAATCTTTACAAAATCCACTCGAACATTTTACGAGATGATCCTCGGCAGGTGAATCCTGCCCCACTGGAGGGGGGCGGAGATTCATTAAATCGCGTCCGAACCTTTTTCACCGGTTCGGATACGGATACATTCATCCAACGCCGTAATGAAAATCTTGCCGTCCCCGATCTTCCCTTTGCCGTGTTTGGCTTTTTCAAGAATGATGTCGCAGACTTGCTTCACAAATGTATTATTACAGGCAATGTCTAAGCGGATTTTGGGAATGAGATCCAGGGCCACTTCCTGGCCGCGATAAAGGTCCTCCTCATCCTGCCGTCCGCGTCCGGGTACGCCGGTAACCGTGATAAGCGTTATTTTATACGCGATTAAGGCCACAGAACGGAATAGAGTG
>CBDUYP010000241.1:0-1520 GCA_965371485.1 uncultured bacterium | reverse complement strand
AAGGGCCAGGGAAGGCATCTTTCTCGCCTTTCAATACCCGGTTGAGATTCCCGGCCTGACGAATTCCATGTTCCTGCAGGCCGCCTTTAATGAAATCTGTAAACACAACGGAGCCGAGGAGATGGATGCCCTGGATTTTGACGTGTATCTCAAAAAAAGGATGAAGATCCTCGACATGGATGAAAGATTTGCTTCCCGGCCCGTAAACGTTGACTATTCCGGCGGGGAAAAGAAACGCAACGAGATCCTGCAGATGACCGTTCTTAATCCGAGACTGTCTATTTTAGACGAGACAGATTCCGGCCTGGATATTGACTCTATGCGTATCGTTGCCGACGGTGTTAATAAATTCAGGAATGAAAAGAATGCCATTCTTGTCATTACCCATTATCAACGGCTCTTAAATCACATCGTCCCGGACTTTGTCCATATTCTTCATAACGGTGCGATCATCAAATCCGGCGGGAAAGAGTTGGCCATTGAGGTTGAAGAGAAAGGGTATGACTGGCTTAAGTGAGGGCAGCATGAAGGAAACATCTATGATCAGAGAACGGCTCACGAAATATTATGATAAAAAGGATGTTAATCTCGCCTTTGTCAACGGCCGGTTCGCGCCCGAATTCTCGAATCTGGATCACGCGCCTGAAGGAATCCGTCTTTCCAAAAACGGCGCTGTCATCCGTATTAAGGGAAAGACAACCTTTCCCGGGGTCATTCACCTCCTGCACATAACAAAATCAAACGGGGAGCAGGCATCGCCGGCTTTACACCACGACATGACCATTGAAGAATCCGGTGAGGCAACGATCCTGGAAAGTTATTTGACTTTTGATGAAAATTTGTCCTATGCTACGGATACCGCCAGCGATATCACTCTCAAGAAAAACGCTGTTTTGCATTATTGCACCGCTCAGAGCGAAAGCCGTAAGGCCTCTCACAAGGGCAGGACACACGTTTCCCAGGAGAAAGATTCCTGTCTTGAAAGCTTCGCCTTAATGACCGGCTCAGATAATGCCCGCAATGATCTGAAGGTCAGCCTCAACGGGGAAGGGGCCCAAGCACATCTCAACGGCCTTTATCTCACCGACGGTCATCAAAAGACAGAGAACACCACGTTTTTAGAACACCGCGCGCCGCGCACAACAAGCAGGCAGCTTTACAAAGGGATTCTCACCGACGCCTCGAAAGCGGTTTTTAGCGGCAAGATTCTTGTGCACGCAGACGCTCAGCAGACAAATGCTTACCAATTGAATAAAAATCTTCTTCTCGGGAAAGATTGTCAGGTGGATACAACACCGCAGCTTGAGATTTTTGCCGATGATGTCAAGTGTACCCACGGGGCAACCATCAGCCAGTTAAATGAAGAAGAAATCTTTTATCTTAAAAGCCGGGGCATTGATAAAGAAAGTGCTGTGCGGATGCTGATGCGCAGTTTTGTCACGGATATCCTGAGTACCATCCGCAGTGAATCCATCAGCAGAAAATTCAATGTTCTCCTTGAACCGATATTGTGCCCGCTG
>CBDUYP010000240.1:0-1550 GCA_965371485.1 uncultured bacterium | reverse complement strand
CTCATGAAATCTCCGTCGATGAAACAAGCCGAATCCTCTTCAGCACCCCTGAAAAGGTTCTCTCGCGCTTTAACGCTTCGTATGCCACGATCCTGAATCTTTATGAAAAATTCACAGAAAAACTCTACGATATCTATCCGCGCTCTTTTCACTTCTTTCAGGAAGGAAAAACCGCGCGTCAACGCGCTGTCACACTCTTAAGGACAAAAGTAACTCTTCTGAAAAAACTCGGATATATCCGCGGGACATGTATTACGGAAAAAGGTCTGTTTGCCGGAAAAATTTACGGATATGAATTGATCCTTTCCGAACTTTTCGCGCAAGGCGTTCTGGAAAGATTAACACATCTTGAGCTCGGCATTTTAAGCCTTGCGGTGGTTTATGAACCGCGCAAAGGCGCGCGGCGGCTTCCCCTAACCCGGGCGGCTAAAAGATTGCAAACTATGACCGATAATATCATGTTCCCTATTGTCAAAATGGAAAAAAGGGCGGGGATCGCGCCTCCCAGCAAGATGTGCGCCTTTCACCTGAGTGCGGTTTTGACAGGCTGGATGAACGGCGAGAGTTTCAATCAAATCCTGGAAGAATGCAAAGCCGATGAAGGAGAAATCGTGCGTAATTTCCGCATGACCATACAAGTCCTACGCGAGGTCCTCGAAGCCCCTGTTTCCGGTACCCTCAAAAATAAAATCCACAAAGCGATCCATGCCATCAACCGCGACGTGATCGACGCTGAAAAACAACTGCGCAGATAAGATTATAATTTGGCCTTCAAGAATATACCGGAAAGTTTTGTGGGGATGGCGGCCTTTAGATAAATGGAATCATTATAATATTTAACCGAGTAAACCTGCCCTTCATTATGGGCGAGATTCACCAAGTCCATACGTTTGATAGGGATCATCACATCAATATTCATAATAAGGGAAGACAATTGATCAGAAATCCCTTCGACAAGCGCGGGAAGATTCTCTTTTGTTTTCGCCGAAAGAACAACAGAATTTTTCATGACATCCATCAACTCACTCATCCAGGAACGATCCTCTATCTTATCAATTTTATTAAGAATGGTGATCACAGGTTTATCCACGGCATCCAATTCCTTTAAAACATCTATCACAGCCTCGTGAAGACTGCGGTAATCCGGATGGCTCACATCTAAAACATGAAGCAGGAGGTCAGCCTCTGTGACCTCCTCGAGCGTTGCCTTAAAGGCCTCAATAAGATGATGCGGCAATGCGTGCATAAACCCGACGGTGTCGGAAATGATCACCTTCTGATGATTAGGCAGCACATATTGACGGGATAAAGGATCAAGGGTGGTAAACAACCCGTCGCGCGTGGGCTGATGACTTTCTGTTAGAGTATTCAGTAAAGTGGATTTGCCGGCATTGGTGTACCCGACCAAAGAGATCAGGGGGATCCCGTGATCTTTACGCTTTTTGCGCTTAATCGCGCGGCCGTCCGCGACGCTCTTTAAATCCTTTTTAAATTTGGCGAGTCTTTGTCCAATACGCCGCCGGTCAACCTCGAGTTTCGTGTCCCCGGGG
>CBDUYP010000239.1:0-1607 GCA_965371485.1 uncultured bacterium | reverse complement strand
TTTTGCCTTCGATGATTTCTTGCGGAACTAATTTCGTTGCTATTGATTTTTTTGATTTCACCATTTTGTTGTCCTTTCCTTATTGTTAAGATTTTTATCCCCACCATCCCCGGTCGAGGGAGCGGTATTGGATGGCCTCGCTGAGATGTTCCGGCAGGATATTTTCTTCACAGTCTAAATCCGCGATGGTGCGGCTGAGTTTTAGGATTTTGTCGTAGGCGCGGGCGGATAATCCGAGATGGTCAATCGCACTTTTAAGGAGTGCCTTGCCTTCCTTGGTTAAAGAACAAAATTCTTTGAGCTGTTTATGATTCATGCAGGCATTGACAAGGACAGACGATGTGTTTTTAAAACGCTTTTGCTGCACACAGCGGGCTTTGATGACTCTGTGTTTGATCGTTTTGGAATTTTCTGCATGGTGGGGATTTAAGAGTTGTTCCGACGGCAGGGCCGGAACTTCCAAATGGATGTCGATGCGGTCGAGTAAGGGGCCGGAGATTTTGTTAAGATAGCGTTGGATTTGAAGTTGGGTGCAATGGCATTGTTTTTTAGGGTCGGTAAAAAAACCGCAGGGACAGGGGTTCATCGCGGCGAGCAGCATAAAATTTGCCGGAAACCGGACGGTTCTCGCAGCCCGGGCAATAGTCACTTTTTTATCTTCAAGAGGCTGGCGTAAGACTTCCAGGGCGTTTCGGCTGAATTCGGGAAGTTCATCCAGAAACAAAACCCCGTTATGGGCCAGCGTGACCTCCCCGGGACGGGGGTTGCTTCCTCCACCGACCAGAGCGATATCGGAGGAGGTGTGATGCACAGATCTAAACGGGCGTTCGGTCATGATGCCGGGACGGGATTTCATTAAGCCCATGACAGAGTAGATCTTGGTGGTTTCCAGGGCCTCGTCCATGGTCATTTCCGGTAGGATCGTCGGGAGTCTTCGCGATACGAGTGATTTGCCGCTGCCCGGCGGGCCGATTAACAGGATGTTGTGTCCCCCGGACGCGGCAATCTCTAATCCTCTTTTAACGTGGACTTGTCCCTTGACATCGCTGAAGTCAACATCATGATGATTTGTTTGTTGAAAGATATCGTGGATGTTCCATTGATGGGGCGCAATGGTTTCGGGGTTATTGAGAAAATGGATGACCTCAGTGAGGGTGTTCACGGGATACACTGCAATACCGTTGGCGGCGGCGGTCTCGGAGACATTCATGGCTGGCAAGAGTATTCCTTTAAAGCGATCGCGCGACACGGACATGGTAATCGGTAAGGTTCCGCTGATCGGACGGATATGTCCGTCGAGGGAAAGTTCTCCGAGGATGGCAAGGTTCTTTAGAGGATTGGCCTCGACCTGTCCGCTTGCCGCCAAAACACCCAGGGCCATGGCCAGGTCAAAGGCCGGGCCTTCCTTTTTAATATCGGCGGGGGACAGGTTGATGGTGATGCGTCCGTCAGGGAATCTGTATCCGCTGTTCCTGATGGCCGCGCGGACGCGTTCCTTGCTTTCCTTGACGGCGTTGTCAGGCAGGCCCACAATAAGTGTTTTAGGCAAGCCGAAAGAGGAGTCCACTTCGATGGTGATCAGATACGCGTCGAGGCCGGTGATGCCG
>CBDUYP010000238.1:0-1716 GCA_965371485.1 uncultured bacterium | reverse complement strand
CGAGATTGTTGACAGGAAAAAGAAGTTGCAGTTGGTCGATTCAAGGGGACACGCGTCGCGCATTGAGGCGAAAGGATACACGCATTTCTAGTGAAATGGTGAAATTTTGGACTGCCGGGGCGGTTGTCAGAATCATATTTTAGGGAGCTTATGAAATTTATTTCACGTTCACCCGAAGAAACAGTTGAATTTGCCGCGGCCCTGGCCGGATATCTAAAGGGTGGAGATATTATTTGTTTGTTCGGGGACTTGGGCAGCGGCAAGACAACATTTGTTAAGGGGATCGCGCAGGGACTCAGCATACGTCAAGAGAAGGTCAACAGTCCTACCTTTGTTTTGATGAACTCTTATAAGGGGAAACTGCCCTTGTTTCATTTTGACTTTTATCGATTAGACAGACCGGAGGAAATCGCCGCCATCGGATATGAGGAATTTCTTTACGGAAATGGCGTTGCTGTGATTGAATGGGCAGAGCGGTTCGGCGATCTTCTGCCTGACGAGAATCTGAGCATCCGGTTTTCCTGTCAAAAAGAGAACGAACGGTTAATTAAGTTTGCAGCAAAGGGGCAGCGGTATGAAACTCTTATCGATCGATACTTCGACAAGAAATTTTAGTTTAGCTGTATCTGACGGGGATAAAATCCTCAATTATCGCAGTGTAAAGTTAGAAAAGGTTCTGTCCTCCTCCATTATTCCGGGTATTCGAAGTATTTTGGATAAATCAGGGATCTCTTTAAAAGCGATTAATGGCTTTGCCGTTGGGCTCGGGCCGGGTTCGTTTACGGGTTTGCGTGTCGGGTTGGCAACGATTAAAGGTTTGGCCTTTGCCACAGGAAAGCCGGTCGTGGGGATCTCAAGTCTGGATGTCCTGGCCATGAATGTGAAAAGGGAAAAAGCCCAAATTTGCACCCTGTGTGATGCCAAACGTAATCTTGTTTATGCCTGCTTTTATCAAAGAGAAGGAAATCAAATAAAACGGGAAAGTCCTTATCTTTTGACAAGTATTGAGAATGTCCTCAAGAAAACAAAAGAAAGGACTTTGTTTATCGGAGATGGGGTTCCATTATACCGGGAGATCATCTTGAAAAAGGTTCTGGCAGAATTTGCCGATGAAAGAAAATGTTTTCCTCAGGCCCGGCATCTCGCAGGCCTGGCCTTAAAACGATTCCAAAAAAGCAAGTTGAAGGGGGATAATATCAGCAAATTGGTTCCCCTTTATTTGTACCCTCAGGACTGTCAGGTCAGAAAGCAGGTGACATGAAACATTATTATTCCGCTTGGGTGGAAATTGATTTAAAAGCGATCCGGCATAATTATCGCGAGATTAAAAGGTTGGCGCACAAGCAATATGTGCAAAGTCTTCCCCGGGGAAAATCTTCCGGCAAGAATCCTCCGCAGATATTAGCTGTTATCAAGGCAGACGCTTACGGACACGGAATGATGAAAGTGGCTTCGGTTTTAAGCCGTCTCGGGGTCGTTTTCCTCGGTGTTTCAGATGTCGCCGAGGGGATTCTTTTAAGAAAGCACGGCATTAAAAAACCGATTGTGTTACTGGAAAGCCCTTTGCCGTCTTTGGTCGGACAGATCGTTGATTACAGGTTAACACCCACGGTCTGCACTTTAAGAATGGCCTCGGCACTCAATGCCCGCGCTCAATCGGCGCGCAGAAAGATTGATATCCATATTAAGATTGACACGGGGATGGGGCGCCTGGGA
>CBDUYP010000237.1:0-1724 GCA_965371485.1 uncultured bacterium | reverse complement strand
CTGGCCTTTTCCGCCGATCTTTACAAGTTCTTCACGGTGCGCGGCTTGCCCGTCGATATCCTTCAAAGGAAGGGAGACATCATTTTCTTCCATAAAGCCAAGAACCTTCTGGCAGTATGGACAGGTGGGCTTATAAAACAATGTTAATTCCGGCATGAAACACTCCTTTCAACAAATGAAATCACCTTGTCTTCGAGATGCTGGTGCGTAAAACGGTTTATTTCCTGCAAACACGTAGGGGAGGTCACATTGACCTCAATAAGATATCCTCCGATAACATCAATCCCGACAAAATATAATCCGAGTTTTTGCAATTCCGGTTTAAGGATTTGAATGATTTCTTTATCGCGCGCATTAAGCTCTGTAGCAACCGGCTTGCCGCCGGAGAAAAAATTATTGCGATGGTCGTCGGCAGAATGCACGCGTAAAACCGCGCCCAACGGTTCACCATCCAAAAGCAGGATGCGCTTGTCTCCCTGATCAGCTTCCGGAATAAACTTCTGTAAAACGATATCGCGCGTAAAATTCTCTGTCAACGTTTCAAGGATAACATTGGCGTTGGCATCTCCTTTTTGAATCCGGAAAATAGATTTCCCTCCATACCCATCGGTCGGTTTGGCCACAATATCCTTCTCGTCATTTAAGAAACGAAGCAGAGCCTCAGGGTTACACCCGACAAGATTTCTGGGAACGAGTGATGTAAATTGTGTTGCCCAAATCTTTTCATTAGCTGTACGGATCCCTGACGGACGATTAATAGTAACAACGCGCTCAGGCAATTTATCTAAAATCCAGGTATGCATAAGATATTTGTAATCAAAAGGAGGATCCTTACGAATAAAAACCGCGTCCACTTCATCTTCCGTTAAATCTTTACCGCCTTCCACAATAAAAGGCTGGTCTTTCACCAGTTGCGGAATCACTTGTGTGACGTGAAAATGCAAATGCCCGTCAACAAGCGTTGTTCCACTATGCGGCAGATAATACACATGGTGTCCTTTACGATGAGCGCCTAACATCAGAGCAAAGGATGTGTCTTTCTCAAAGACGACGGTCTCAAGCGGATCCATTAAGAATATAAAATTCATGCGGCCTTTTCTAATTGCAAAATTTCCCGGTGAGCGGCTATTGCGGCAATACGGGCCAGGATACGATAAACATCAAAAATATTGATGTCATGATGTACGCCGCAATCCCCGTATTTCTTCAAATGCGGACACATTTTCTTAAAGCCCATGCCCCGGGCGTTAAGATTGTCGCGTTGTCCTTTCCCGGCATGCGAACGATAAAAACCACCGACGAGATTGTTTTCAACCTGATAAATGCATACCTCGCTGACCTCGCTGTCAATGTTATGGATCGTGGGCACGCCTTCCTGCAGGAGATAACGATGAATCACCTGCGCGCCCTTGCCCTTATATAATTTATTTCTCAATTTCCGGCTTAGATGCATAATCTGCGAGGGGTCCTCAACAGACATGACGCCCATGCCGTAAGTCCCGGCATCAGCTTTTAAAATGATATACGGTTTTTCTGTGATGTGATGTTCTTTATATTTCTGCTCAATCTCACAAAAAAGATCGCTGGCAGCATCCATGAGTCGGGCGCGGTCGGCCTCGTTGTTGATATCCACTTGATCATGGGCACGATACAGCGCCGAAGATAACCAGGGATCAATATCGATAATCTGTGAAAACTCACGAATAAGATCTCCCGTATGCAAA
>CBDUYP010000236.1:0-1785 GCA_965371485.1 uncultured bacterium | reverse complement strand
GGCAATCTTTTTTTGGGGATCCTTTTTCTCTTTGATACAGCGGCCGATGTCATCATTGGCCGCGTTTTTTGCCGCCTTCAGTTCTCCGGCCTGACCTAACGCATGACGTCTTTGCTTATCCAACTCAAGCAGACCCTTAAGATCAACGTCAATGCCTTTGGCCTTCAAGCCGTTTTTAACATGATCCGTATCTTCCCGGATCCGTTTCATATCCAACATGCCGCCTATTCCTTCCGGTTTTCCATCTCCTGAAAAACCATATCCACTTCATTAACAAGCGTCCTGGCGCTGATCGGTTTGGAAAGATAATATTCCGCCCCTACGTCATAACAATCAACAACGCTTGCCGGGGATTTGCTCCCGGTCAGGAAAACAACGGGAATGTCCCGGGTTTGCGCTTTATCCGCTTTAAGCTTCTTGCAGACCTCGACACCGTCTAAACCGGGCATATGATAATCAAGCACAATCAGGTCCGGTTTTTCTTCCTGCGCGGCCTTAAGCCCGTCCTGACCGTCCTTGGCTGTCGAAACGTCATATCCCCGCTTCTCAAGCGAACGCGAAATAAACCTCCGCTCCACCGCGCCGTCATCAATAACCAAAATACGTTTACCCACGATGTCCACCGCGGACGCATGCTTCCCAAGAAAAAAATCCATGATTTTGTTTAACATGCGATTATCATATCACAAATCAGGCCTCGCGAAAAGCGCTCGGCAACTAATTTATCAACCTAATGAAAGATGATTCCCCCCTTTGCAAAAGGGGGGATAGGGGGGATTTTTAAGCACTTACATATCTTTTCTGAAAAACATCTTCGAGGAAGGTATGCTTGTCCAGGATGCTATTTTCGGGACATAACACACGATAACGGCAGCTGCTCCACGGGTATAAAAGAGGAGTGTCGGTAAGTTGGGCCTGCACGGGGATAAACTCAAGAAATTTGACCAGACTGAAAAAATCATCATCATCGATGACAATGTTCGTACAACGCGCCTCCCAAAGCCTTCCTTTGCGATGATATCTCGCGTTAAAATACAGATTAAAAACCCGGCTAACTCTCTGCATGAATAAAAACAAATCCTCCTGGGACCGAGGCTGCAAAATCAAATAAACCTTCCCCGGCATCAAACAAAATGCAAAAAGACTGATCTTGAATTTCTCCTTATATTTCTTTAGCAGGTGAAAATAATACTTATAATCTCCTTCCTGGAGAAACATGTTTTGCGCCTTTGTAGCCTGATGCGTTACGAAATAACAAAGACTTCCGTCTAAAAACTCCCCTGTCCCGTCCATTGTCATCTCTCCCGAATTTTATAGATGCGCGCCTGTCTGCCGACAGGCAGGAAGCGCTTATTTTACCGGGGGCGCGATTCGTCATCCCCTGTTCCCCGTCTTCATCCCCTGACACCATCCCCGGCCGTACCCCATGCGGCATATGGGGAGGCATCCTTTCAGAACTGACGAGCACCCCCGATAATGATCCTGCTTATTTCTTTTTTTCGGATTTGGCCCCTGAGACCTTTTCCTTAAGGCATCCCCCACAGGGCTTATACTTCTTTTCCGTGGCCTCAAGTTCATCCAAGGCTAAAACCTTGCTTCTTTTGATCAACCTGCATGTTTCCTGATGATACTTTTTCCCTCGTTTTGTAACAAAGACATCCTTGGCGAACGCCAAAGATGACGCTGTTAAAAACGTCACGCATAATCCGAGCAGCAGTAATTTCTTCATCTGACCGTTCCCTCCTTTTCTTTATGGTTATTTTTCCTTATTGCGATCCTTCGGCT
>CBDUYP010000235.1:0-1791 GCA_965371485.1 uncultured bacterium | reverse complement strand
ATAGCGATAATCCCTAAATCAGAAATAACCGGACGGGTAAAAAACACAGAGACACAAAACACACTGATTCCCCCCAGAATACTCCGCAGGACAGCCCCGGTAACATATCCGGCAATAATCACGCCGTTAGATGTCGGAGAGACCATGAGCTCCTCAACACTGCGGTGAAACTTGGCTCCGAAGAAAGAACTCACGACATTGGAATAGCCGCTGTTAATAACAGACATCATCACCAATCCCGGCACGATAAAGGCCATATACGTAACCCCCTGAACGTCCCCTATACGTGAACCGATAAGCTTTCCAAAGATAACAAAATACAAAGTCTGCGTGACCACCGGAGGAAAAAGCGTCTGCGGCCATATCCGCATAAAACGGATCACCTCCCGACGGACGATCGTTCTGTAAGCAACAACCTGATCTTGAAACACGTTCTAATCTTCCTTTAAAACACTCAAAAAAAGTTTTTCCAACCGGTGGCCCTTGGGCCGGATGTCGGTTATCCGCATACCGGCTCCGGTGATCTTAAGGACAAAATTCTGCAAATCCTTTTTAGGATTTATTTCCACTTCAAATGTATTGTGAGCTGTCAGAGAAGGATCGTATTCTTTTATTTTATCAAGATCCTGTATTTCATCAACCGTAACGACATAAACCTCCTCTTTAAGCAATTGCACCAAACAACTCACCTCATCATCTTTGATAATCTCTCCGCGTTTAATAATAGCGGCGCGCCGGCACATCTGCTCAACTTCTTCCAGATAATGGGTTGTCAAAAGGATCGTTGTCCCCTGGCGGTTAAGTTCCCTTAAATATTCCCACATCCCGTGGCGCAATTCAACGTCAACCCCGGCGGTAGGTTCATCGAGAATAAGGAATTTAGGCTTATGAACAAGGGCCCTGGCAATCATCAACCGGCGTTTCAGGCCACCGGAAAGGGTCCGAGCGACTGCATCTCTTTTATGCCAGAGGCCCATCTGTTTAAGAATCCCTTTTGAATCACGCAACGCCTTTTTTCTTTCAATGCCGAAATAACCGGCCTGTGTCACGAGGATATCCTGAACTTTTTCAAAAATATTAAAATTAAACTCCTGGGGGACAACACCGATCATCTTCTTGGCTTTGAAAAAATCTGTCGCTGTATTGATATCAAAAACCTTAACCTCCCCTGCCGTCTTGTTGACAAGTCCGGTCACGATGCCGATTAGCGTGGTTTTGCCTGCGCCGTTGGCCCCCAGGAGGGCAAAAAAATCCCCTGCCCGCACTTGCAAATCCACTTCCTTCAGGGCCTGTGTCCCGTCAGCATAAGTCTTACTGAGATTTTTTATCGTAAGAGCATTCATTCTTTTCTGCGATTATCCCGTTTTTATTTTAACACGATTCCTCAGCATGAATCCCAGGAAAACCACAAGGACAAAGATGCCGATTCCTGCCATACTCATTTTCGATGCCAAATAAAACAGCTGCGGTTCGTATTGAAAACGGACATGATGCTTACCCGGAGGGACAAGGCAGGCCATAAAATTATAATTGGCCGTCATGACAGGAACCTGAACGTCGTCAACATAGGCCTTCCACCCTTTATCATAGGATTCGTTAAACAAAAGAACCGCCGGTCTATCCGTTTTGATATCGGCGCTGATATGATCCGTGGTGGCTTGTATGATCGGGACAAACTCTGCGTGTTTACGCGGCCCGGAAGAAAACCCGGCCGAAGGACGCGTGGATAATAAAACACTCCTTCGCGGATGAAAAGATTCGTCTTTAAGACGGTTGAGCAGTTTTGGATCA
>CBDUYP010000234.1:0-1808 GCA_965371485.1 uncultured bacterium | reverse complement strand
TTTTCCGAAAACAGCTCCCAAGACATGCGAAAATTTTATCGGGCTGATCAAAAAAGGTTATTATGACGGAATCATCTTTCACCGTGTCATTAAAAGTTTTATGATTCAGGGAGGGGATCCTACCGGCACCGGCCGCGGCGGAGAAAGCCTTTGGGGCGGAAAATTTGATGATGAAGTGACGCCCAGCGTAAAATTCGACAAGAAGGGACTTCTGGCCATGGCCAATGCCGGCCCGGGGACAAACGGCAGTCAGTTTTTTATTACCCTGGCCCCGACACCCTGGCTTGATATGAAACACACCATCTTCGGGGAAGTGACCGGCGGCCTGGACATCGTTGAACGCATTGAGAATGTCCCCACCGGAAGTGGCGACAAACCGATCGAAGAACAAAAAATTATCAAAGCGTATGTAAAATAGGTCACAGTTAATGATTCCAGATCAGAAATATGTCTCCGTCGCGAGTTCCGCAGCCATCCCGACTTAGAAGGCGGGATGTTGCGAGGATTGTTTGAGCAGAGGAGACATATTTCTGATCTGGAATCACGATTTATGCCTTTTGGAAATATATTATGGATCCTGTTATTAAAAAAGCTTACCAAGCTGCACGCAAAGGGCAGAGTTATGCCTTTGCTACGGTTGTCACATCGACAACCAAGGGAACTCCCCGCAAGGCAGGAGCCAAAATGATTGTCCTCTCAGACGGATCCCTCATCGGCACCATAGGAGGAGGGAGGTACGAGAGGGCCGCCACAAAAGAGTGTCAAAAGGCCATCAAGACAGGTAGCGCGTCTATCGTAACCTACAATTATTTCGGGGAGAAAGGGCAATCTGTCTGCGGCGGCCAAATTAAGGTCTTTATCGAGCCGTTTGCCGGCAAGAGACACTTTATTATCTGCGGTGCCGGACATATCGCCCTTCCATTATCGGTCATCGGTAAAATGCTCAACTTCAGGGTCACGATCATTGATGATCGAAAACAATTCGCGAATAAAAAACGATTCCCTCATGTTGATGACATTATTGTCGGCAATCACGCCAAAAAACTGGCAAAAATGCCCATGACCCAAGATACCTACGTCATGATTGTCACTCAGGGGAATGAGTATGATTTCCAGTGTCTTAAGGCCATCATCCATTCTCAACCCGCCTACATCGGCGTTATTTCAAGCAAGGTCAAGCGCATGAAATTTTTAAAACGCCTCAAAGCAGCGGGAATTCCCGGAAAACATCTTCAAAAAATCAAAAAGCCGGCCGGCGTTGACATCGGCGCCCAGACACCGGAAGAAATAGCCCTGTCTATTTGCGGGGAAATTGTGAAGAAATACAATAAAAAATGGATGAAGACGGAAAAATTTAAATGAGCACATCACTTATGGAACAATTAATATGGCGCGCGCAGCTGCGAAGCGTCGAGCACGACATATTAATTGTTCCATAAGTGAGAAGGACTACTTTAAAAGGAGGACGTTATGACAAAAGAAGAGATTTTTGACCTTATCAAAGATTCCGGATACGGTGTTCTCGCAACCGTGGACGGTACCCATCCCAAAGTAAGACCCATGATGCCGCATTTGGATGAAAACGGCAATCTTCTTCTCGCCGTATTGCCGCATTCAAGAACCATCACTCAAATCAAGGCCAATCCGCGGGTTGAGATGTGTTACATTGACAGAACCATGAATTTCGCGCGCATCGCCGGTAATGCGTCGGTCAGTGAAGACGCGGCCAAAAAAGAGCTGGTTTGGAACAATGTCCCGATGTTAAGACAATATTTCACAGGCCCCGAAGATCCTAATCTCATCCTGAT
>CBDUYP010000233.1:0-1831 GCA_965371485.1 uncultured bacterium | reverse complement strand
GATAAGAATACCACGCTGTTGTTTCTTCGTCAACACTATAAATATTGCGGGATAATGATATAATATATTATTAATATCAGCACCAAGGTAAAATGAAATTCGACAACAGAAAAAACCCCCAGACGGATTTACGCTTTGCCATAAAACATTATTTCTTGCTGTTTATCCCTGCATGGCTCTTTTTGTGTGTCATCCTTTGGATGTTTTTTCAGACAGAATCCGCTTTTGACCGGAGATCTTTTGAAAGAGATATTTCCCATACATTAAATCTACAGGCAGAAAGCATCCACATTGATTTTGTATCCATCATATCAGACTTAAAATTTATTTCCCGCTTCGAGGAAATCCCCAGATTTGTCGAGTGGTCCGGTACCCAGGGCAAAGAGCACTTTTATGAAGAAATCATTGCCATGCTCGAGGCCAAAGGTTTTTATGATCCCTTCCGTCTGATTAATGCCGCGGGGATGGAAACGACACGAGTCAATTATAATAACGGAAAGTCGGCTGCCGTCCCCCGGAAACAACTTCAGGATAAGTCGCACCGCTATTATGTTCGAGAGAGTCTCCGTATGGGGCGCGATGAGGTTTATGTCTCGCCGTTTGACCTCAATATGGAACACGGGGAGATTACCTACCCTTTAAAACCTACGATTCGTTTCGCAACCCCTGTTTTTAACGAACAGAGACAGAAAAAGGGTATTGTTATTATTAATTTTTCAGGAAAAAGGCTCCTTGATAATTTAAACCGGATAGCCGCCCTGCCGACGGACGGTTTTATGCTTGTTAATAAAGACGGGTATTGGCTTAAAGGGCGGACACCGCAGGAAGAATGGGGTTTTATGTTCGAGGACCGTAAAAATGAAACATTCGGGCAGGACTTCCCCAGGGAGTGGAAGTGGATCAGTCAAAATACGTCGGGACGGTTTTATACGAAAAACGGTTTGTTTGTCTTTCGCACAGTGTCCCCCATGGCCGACAGGGGGAATGAATCCTATTATTGGAAACTGATATCCCACGTATCTGTGCCGGTTTTGGCGGGTTTGTCTCAACAGATATTCAACCGGTTTCTTATCATATACGGGTTTATGACAATTTTGCTGTTAGCCGGATGCGTTTTTCTCACACGCGCCCGGGTTGACCGCAAGCGTGTGGAAAGGGTCATGAAGACCCTGCCCCGGAAGATTATTCAGGCGCAGGAGGAAGAACGGGATAATATCTCCCGGGAAATTCATGACGACATAGGGCAGTCTTTGGTAACGTTAAAAATCCTTGTGCAGGCCTCCGGGCCTGAACCGAAAGAAGGGGAACCTGCCGGGCACTCGGAATCGTATAAAAAAATCATTGAATACTTGAATACGATTATCGAAAAAACAAGGGATCTTGCCTCTTTGCTGCATCCGTCGACACTGGAGGTTTTGGGTTTATCAACAACACTGGAAACGATGATCAATGATTTCCGGAAAAAAAGAGGCCTGCATATCCAGTTTACCGCCTGTAAATTGGATCATTTGGTATTTAAAGGGGAGGTCATTAATCTTTACCGCATTGTGCAGGAGGCCATGACCAATATTGTGAAACATGCCCGGGCCAGCGAAGTGCGCATAACTTTTAAAAGGACAGAGAACAGCCTCCATGTGACGATTGAAGATAACGGGCAAGGTTTCAAATTTAAAAGAGATCGCCGGCGGCTCATCCGGGGCATCGGGCTTTCCACGATGGCCGAGAGGGTGCGATTATTAGGCGGTGTTTTTGATGTCAAATCCCTGCCCGACGAAGGCACAACCGTCACCCTGACCGTTCCGGTGGAGGTGGAAGAGCGTTAGCACTTAGA
>CBDUYP010000232.1:0-1845 GCA_965371485.1 uncultured bacterium | reverse complement strand
ATAAAATACGGGACGCAGGCTATAAAATTTATTTTGAGAAAGAATCCATTGTCGATCATTATCATCCGGTCCATCTCGTGTCTTATTTACGCGAACAATACCGGCACGGTTTCTGGCGCGTCAAAATGTATCTTCGGCATCCATTGATGAGTCAAGGGGATGATTATACTTTCTGGAAAGATATCGTCGAGATCCCCGCGGTGATCTTTTTTCTATCGGCATTGCTCTTGTCTGCGCTGGGCTTTTCGCCGGCTTTTGCTTGCGCGGTGCTGCTTTTCATCGCACTATGGCTGATGGAAGTCTATTTCGGGCAAATGATAACCGGCTCTCTGTCTATGGGTCTTTTTTGGAGTTGTGTGATGTTTTTAAGGTCCTTCACAAGGGCATCCGGTTTCCTCGTCGGGGCCGTCTTTTTTTGTGCAGCTCCTTTCCTGCGGAAATAATCATCTAACCACTTGATAGCCATAAGGTTTGTGCTAAGATGAAGAGGTACTCTAAAGATAATTATTGTGTATCATATTTATATATGTATGGAGATAATATTCTCTTATTTTTAAAATAAGATTTATATTAATTATATGGCCTACTATACGACATTAGGATTTAATAAAGAGCCTTTTTCAACAAGTCCTGATCCCGCCTTTTTTTATCTCACCAAAGAACATGATATGGCACTCACCAATATCCTCATTGAGCTTCATCTTAAACGCGGGCTTTCTGTTATTTTCGGCGATGTCGGTACCGGCAAGACCAGCCTTTCCCGCATGCTTGTCCGGGAATTGAAGCAGAGAGGCAACATGATCTTCCATGTTATCCTTAACCCTGTGTTTTCCGACGAGCGGCAGTGCCTCACGTCTTTGGTGAGAAATTTCAACGTGGACATTCATCCGCAAGCGGATATCCTCGAGTTAAGAGATGCCTTTGAGGAATTTCTTATCCAAAAGACAATAAAAGAGAGACAAACGGTGGTTTTGATTATTGATGAGGCTCAGAAATTAGACACAGGCACACTGGAGACGTTACGTATCCTTTTGAATTTTGAAACAAATGAATATAAACTTCTTCAATTGGTGTTGCTGGGGCAGGTTGAGCTATATCCCAAACTCGTCAGTATGTCCAATCTTATGGACCGCATCAGTTTTAAATATACCCTCAATCCTCTCGATGTCAAAGAGACCAAAGCGCTCATTCATTTTCGCATCAAGGCAGCCGGATATAACAGCCGTATGGAGTTGCTTCTCGATGATGCCGTCAGCGAGATATATAACTATACGCGTGGTTATCCCAGAAAGATTACCAAGCTTTGTCATCAGGTCTTGAAAGAGTTGATTTTGCAGAATAAGCATGCGGCTGACCGCATGTTAGTGCGGGATGTGATTGAAAAGGAAGAGCAATTTAAGACTGAAGAGGTTGCACAAAAGTTCCTCATGGAGGCGTAGGATGGCTAAAGAAACGGCAGAACAAAAATTATTAAAATTGATCGCAGCATCTGATCCCGAAGCCGCGGCCGGAACCGAAGCCGTGGCTCCGGCCGCGGCTTCAGTCAAGCCATCACAACAGGCACAAGAAACTCTTGAATCCGTTAAAAGTGTCGGGGTATCCCTGCCGCCGTTTGCGCAGGGTGTGATAAACTTTATGCAGGGCCGGCATATTTTCGGCCTTAGAGAAATCAACAGAATCTTACCTGTTTGTATCGCGGTCGTGATGATCTTTTTTGTTATGGATTTTTTAAAGGGCATGGACGAAGCCAAAAAGGAAGTCCGGTTTGCCGTTCCCGCGGGTGTCGAAGGTGTGTCCGGCAGCAGCTTTCTCTCATTTAAAGACGTACAGGAGTATATTTCTGTT
>CBDUYP010000231.1:0-1878 GCA_965371485.1 uncultured bacterium | reverse complement strand
AGCAGATTTTCTTCATTTAAAAATGTACAGGAGTATGTTTCTGTTGCCGGCCGGAGAAACATTTTTCATCCGCTTGAAAAAAAACTTGTGGAAAAAACGGCTGATCCCGTCGGGAAACAACAGATTTCTGCGAAAATAACAGATCTTAAGCTTGTCGGAATTTCATGGTTGGATTCCGTTGAATCCGCGACCGCGATGATTGAAGACGAAAAAACCTCGATCACCTATTTTCTCAAAATGGGGGATAAACTCAAAGGGGTCAAGGTTCATATGATTTACGCTGACGGCATTATTTTAGGCTATGGAGAAGAGAGGCTTACGATTAATTTATAATGGTGTCGCATTGCGAAATTCCGGAACAATTCTAATTAAAACTTTAAAGCGCGGTTTATTGGTTTTGATTTTTCTGGGGATGCAGGGAAATCTCGATGCTCAGCTGATCCCGGAGTATCGTACTTCTAAGCCCATTGTCATAGAGGAGGAAACAGCGTCTCTGGAAGAACGCCTGTCCCGGAAGATTACCCTTGATGTCCGGGAAATGAGTGTGATTGATGTGCTTAAATTTCTGGCATTGAAAGGCAATTTCAATATCGTCACAGGCAATAATGTGCAGGGACGGGCGACCTTTTATTTGAAGAGTGTTTCCATCCAGGACGCGCTGGATATTGCCGTCTTATCCAATCGCCTCGCCTACATTATTGAGAAGGATATTATGCGGATATTGACAGAGGCGGAGTATCAGGCGACCGTCGGCAAGAAATTTAATGATAAAAGTATTGTGGAGATTGTCCGCCTCCAATATGCCAAGCCGAGTTACATCCTGGCGACTCTGGATAATCTTAAAAGCAATTTTGGACGCATCATTATTGATGAGGACACCGGATCCATTGTTTTGATTGATACTCCCGAGTCTGTTGAAGAGATGAAAAAGGCTATCGCAGAAATGGAGTCGTCTCTTGATGTGTTTGTATACTCTTTGCAATATGCCGAAGCTGATGTTCTCGCTTCGCAACTCAGAGCCCGCATTGATGCTCATGCCGTAGGTTCGATCACCACCGATAAGCGGACGAATAAAATCATTGTCCGCGCCTTGCCCGGAAGACGTGAGGAGGTTGAAAAACTCATTACTGCTCTTGATGCCCCCACCAAGGAGGTATTGATTGAGATGCGTGTTTTACAGATCGTCTTTAAGCCGCAGGCGGATTACGGTATTGATTGGAACCGCGATTTTCGCAACAGCGATTACAGGATTTTGCAAAGATTGAGTTTCAGCGGTCTTTTCGGAACCACCGGCGGGAATCTCGCTTCGAAGCACGCGAAATTTACCGTTGGTGACTTTGATGTTAACCAGTTTGATCTCGCCATCAAGGCCTTAAGCCAGGTCAGCGACACCAGGGTCCTGTCCAACCCAACGCTCCTTGTCACCAACAAAGAGACGGCCAAGATCCATGTCGGGGACACGGTTCCTTATATCGTTTCAACGACCTCAGGAACAGGGGATAACGCGATTACCAGCGAAGATGTCCGTTTTGTGGATGTGGGGTTAAGTCTTAGTGTTACTCCCACGATTAATGATGACGGTTTCGTTACGATGGAGTTAAATCCGGAGATTTCCACGGTCATTGCGACGATTACATCCCAGGGGGGGGGGATCCCTCAGGTGAATAAGACATCGGTAGAAACGACGGTCATGGTTAAAGACGGGATGACGATTGTATTGGGAGGGCTTAAAAAGGAAAACAAGGTAAAAAGCGTCGTAGGGTTTCCGGTCTTGATGCATATCCCGTATGTAAGAAAGATATTCAGCTCGACGGCTGAATCTGATGAAACCACGGAGACGGTTATTTTTATTACACCGCATATTGTTTCCGGAGCAGA
>CBDUYP010000230.1:0-1882 GCA_965371485.1 uncultured bacterium | reverse complement strand
TTTGAAGAAATCGAAATGAGAGCAAAATTCGCAGGCGCAAATATGGAAACTCTTGTTCTTGATGCAACAGCCGCCCAAAGAGCTATTGATAACCTGACAAGGACGATTGAAAACAAAAAAGACTCTCTGGATCCTTTAGAAAAATCAAAATCCACCATAGATGACGTGATCGCGAAATTAGATGAACTTAAAACCATTCAGGAAAGCACGGGCGTTCCCCTGCAGGAGTTTAAAGCTGCCGTCGAACAATTGAGGCAAGTGCGTGAAGTCATTAGAAAGAGCGAGGAGGAACAGGGCGCGATTCCGAGAAAAATTGCCGAACTAAACGTCACCGGAGGCAAAGACAGGGAAAGGTCAGAACTTGTTAAGAGAGAGAAATCCTTAGCCACCCGTATCGCGGAATTAAAGGAGAAAGAAAAGAAAATTGTCGATGAAGCGCGAAAGAATAAGTCCGCGCTGGAGAGGGCGGAAAAATCCTCCCGTGAGCTAAAACACCTTATGATGTCCGCGGGGTTAAGCGACCTTGTCTCACGCGTTGATGCCACATCCTCCCTGGATATTTTGAAGGGGGATATCGAAAGAAGGAAATCCGGGGTCGCCAATTCCATCGACAGCCACACAACAGAGATCTCCCAATCGCAAACAACACAAGCTCAAAAGCATACGGCCATTACCAAAATGCGTGATGAGATCAACAAGCTGTCGAAAGACGCCGAACAGGACAAACATGATGTCGAGCGCCAACGGGAAAAATTAAGAAAAACCAAAGAGCAAACCACGGCCCTGCGCAACAACCTTGAGGCGAAACTCAGAGAAAAGGGCGCTGCCATGTCGCAGGGCATAGACGTTGTCATGGAATCAAAAAGAATCGAAATCCTTGAGTCAGATGCCGTCAACGCGATCAACCGGATTCAGACGGAAGTGGAATCCATGAATCGCACGGAAAACGAATTGTTATCAACGCTGGGCGATGAAAAGGAACGTCTTGCGGAACTGGACGAATCAAAAAAATTCTTCACGCGCAGCATTGAAGTTATCACAGAGCTTGAACAGTTAAAGTCCGCGGACAAAGAACTCGCTCTTGTGAAAGATGTCGCGGCTAAGTATGAAGCGGATTGCAGAAGACTTAAAGATGTCGAGAAACAAAAGAACCTCCTCGAAACAAAACTCACCCTGGTAAACGAAACAGATGTGCCGGCACAGGTTTTAGAGTCAAGACTTCTGGAAATGCGCGAAGAACACCGTCAATTGGAAAAAGAGCTGGAACCCTTGCGCTCGGAGATCAGTTTTGTCGTTGAGAAGAGAGATAATATGGAAATGGAGATCTCTTTTGCCAAGGAATCTCTCAAGAAAGCAACGGAAAGAAAGAAATCCCTTAAACGGCGTCTGGAATTTGTTACCCAGGAGTCCGGATCTGTCAGGAACATCCAGGAAAAGCTTGCCGTTTGTGAAAATAAACTCAGCACCTCACAAAATAATATTGCGGAAATCCAGACGCGTCTGAATTTTACAATAGCCACGGAAGAAGTCGTGAAGGAAAAATTCCAGGCTTCCCAGGTCAACATCGAAAAGATCGACAAACAGATCGAGTCCATCAAGTCCTATCTTGGAGAAAAAGAAGTACAGCTCCCTGAATTGAGGGCAAAGACAGCGGAACATGAGCAAAAGATTTCTGATAAAAAAGGAGAAAAGGCTGAAATAGAAACAGGCCAATCATCCTCTACGATGAATTTGAAGAAAAATACCATTGAGTGCGACAGCCTGACAGAAAAAATAAAGAATTGCGATGCTCCCTTAAGCGAGAACAGGGAAAAAGAACGGGCCATCGAGGCCATGATGCCTTCTTATAACGCGAATCTTGAAAAACAAACAAAGCTCGACG
>CBDUYP010000229.1:0-1927 GCA_965371485.1 uncultured bacterium | reverse complement strand
TTTCAGGCATTTGAACGTCTAAAAGAACCAGGGCAAAGTCATGACGAAGCATCAACGAAAGGGCCTCCTGCCCGGACCGCGCTTTGAGAAGGCCTCCACTGAAGTCCTTCAGTATTTTTTCCATAACAAAGAGGTTCTCTGCCCGGTCATCAACAATCAAAATTTTTGCCGGAGAAATTTCTATATCCGATTGAGACATCTTTTAAAACTCCTAATGAAACTGTCTTAAAAAAGGGCCGATGGCCGGCAGCGGTAAAATATGGTCTGTCTGACATGCCCCCAGAGCAGCACGCGGCATTTGGTCAGATTCTGCTGTTTTGGGATCCTGGACAATGGTTAACCCGCCGTTTTCTTCGATTTTCTTAAGCCCCTGACTCCCGTCGGCATTAGCACCGGTTAGAATAACCCCTATCAATTTATCCTCATACACGTCCGCCGCGCTTTCAAAAAGGACATCAACCGAAGGGCGGGCATAATAAACATGCGGATCCACAGAAATCTCCAGGGTCTTATCTTCTTCGACCAAAAGATGGTACCCTGCCGGCGCAATATAAACTATCCCGGGAGAAAGAGATTCTTTTGCAACAGCCTCTTTAACACAAACAGCACTTTTACCGTCTAAATACCGGGAGAGAAATTCATCGGAATTTTTCTCTCTGTGTTGGACGACCAAAACAGGGAGACGAAAGCGCGCAGGAAGTTGAGGAATAATGGCAGACAAGGCTTCCAACCCCCCGGCGGATACCCCCATAACAACAGCCTCATATTTTTTATTCATGAAGTTTCCTGTAAATTTTTTCTTTCCTTGATACGAGTTCAAACTCGCGATGAACATTTGAGAAATCCAGGGTCTCCTTGCTCCCTAAGCAAAGAAAACCCCGGGAACACAGGCTGTCACGAAACAAAGAAAGAGCCCGGTCCTGCAGGGTTCTGTCAAAATAAATCAAAACATTCCGGCAAAGGATCAAGTGCATCTCACCAAAAACCCCGTCCGTGACAAGATTATGATGCGAAAAGGTAATGCCTTCTTTAAGAAAGTCAGCAATCTTCGCGGAACCATACTTGGAATGGTAATAATCAGAAAAAGAGGCCCTGCCCCCGGATTTGTTGTAATTGTCTGTATATTTTTTGATGTTTTCAAGAGAATAAATTCCTTCCCCGGCAATTCCCAGGGAATGAGTGTTGAAATCCGTCGCGTAGATATGGGTCCGCTTTAAAAATCCTTCTTCTTTTAACACAATGGCCAGAGAGTAAGCCTCCTCTCCCGTGGCACAGCCGGCATGCCAGATTTTAATAAAAGGATACGTCCTTAAGACGGGAATAACTTTCTCCCGTATCGCGAGATAAAATCCGGGATCCCGGAACATCTCAGTTACCGTAATGGAGAAATATACCAATACCTGATTAAAAAAGTTCTCATCATGGATAACTTTTGAAGTCATCTCAGAAATATTATTCAAATGAGTCTGCGCCAATGTATGCGCTAAACGCCGTTTCAAGGATGAACGGGCATAATGACGGAAATCATATCCGTACCGGCGCACAACGGCCTCAAGAAAAAGATCCATCTCAATTTTATCAATATCTTTTGTCTTCATCGTTTTTATTTAAACAGCCACACCCTCATCATGGAGATTAACTTCTCGACATCAACCGGCTTGGTCAAATAATCATTCGCGCCTGCGGCAATGCATTTATCCCTCTCCTCGGCCATAACCTTGGCCGTAAGAGCAATGATAGGTAATTTCTTGAAACGTTTTTTCGCGCGGATGCGGCGCATGGCTTCGTAGCCGTCCATAACAGGCATCATGATATCCATGACAACCAGATCAATATTCTTTTCACTATCTATCTTTTTCAAAGCCAACTGGCCGTTATCAGCCAAAATAACTTCAAGCCCATACCGGCTCAAGGCCTTGGATAAGGC
>CBDUYP010000228.1:0-1937 GCA_965371485.1 uncultured bacterium | reverse complement strand
CGTCATGGACATCAAAAAAGAGGTTGATGGGTTTCCTGACCAGGCGGGTACGGATAATCTTAAACACTTCTTCAATAATGCCTCTGAGATTAAAACTGATTTTTTCCAGCTTCAACTTGCCGGCCTCGACTTTTGAGAAATCCAGGATGTCATTTACGATTTTAAGCAGCATGTTACCGCTTAAGACGACCGTCTCAACCTGTTCCTTTTGTTTGGCCGTGAGCACGCCTTCTTTTAATAATTCCGAAAATCCGAGAATCGCATTGATCAGCGTGCGGATCTCATGCGCCATGGTCGCGAGATAATCGCTTTTTGTCTTTGCCTCTGTTTGTGCCTGTCGTGTTACCTTGGACGCCAGTTCCCGTTCCTTGACGAGCTCCCGCTGGCGCTCGAGAAGTTTACTTTGTGCACCTTTTAATTCCCTGCTCGTCTCTTTAAAATCCGATATTAATTTTTGCAGCATTGCCTTGTCAATATTCAAGTCGCCGCTGTCACTGCGCAATTTTTCCTCCATCCGGGTACAGGAAGACATATCCGGTTCGAACGCAATGGCCGGGATGGCTTTGATGATCACTCTCTGCGACCCTGGATCCGCGGATTTCTCACTTGTCACATCCCGTATCGCTGCAATGAGTTTACCGACGTTAGGGTAGGGACTTTCGAATTCCCCCTTATTGGCAATTTGCTCATCGAGAAGTTCTAAAAATTTCCGCAGGCTATCAACCGCTTGTGCTGCTAACGAAGTGATACTCCCCTCAAACCCCGTAAACTGCCCATTTCTAACCATCCCCATCATCATGGCGGACTCATGCGCCAAACAATGGATGTCTTTCAGCTTAAGAAAGTCAGCGGATCCTTTGATCATGTGAAACGCCTTGAAGACATTTTCAAGGGATTGCGCGTCGGTGGGGGAAATTTCCAGAATAAGAAGTGCACTGCGGGCTGTGGCAAGGTGTTTTTGCGCTTCCCTCGAAAAATCGGTAAGAAAGCGTGTCCCTGAGGAAAAATCAAGTTCCGGAATCCGGGGAAGAAACTTTGGATGTTCAGTGCTCATTGTAAAATATCATAATATGAATAGTACACAATTGTAAGAAAAATTTGTGATTTTACCAATCAAATGCAATAGTCCGGATCAAGGAGAACGGATTTAACCAGCAAATCAACGATTTTCCGTGTGGCCTCTTGCGTGCCCTCTTTCCCGCTAAGAAGGAGATCAACCTGTTCATCGGAAAATTTATTCTCGCCGACATTGACAACGAGTGTCCGGTTGGGTTGATTCAGAGTCTTGACCATCTTCAGCTCGTGTTCATCAATATCTGTGATGCTGGTGATGAGAAGCAGCCCGGAATCTGTTAACGTGTGCGCCAATTCCCCTAACTGCCGGATATGCTCCACCCTGTTGACGGTCCGGTTTGTTGGCCCTCCGGGAGAATTAATGAACCGATTGGATATCCCGAGAAAATAGGTAAACTTCCCCGACCGGAAAAGTTCCTCCTCCAGGGCCCTCGCTATTTTTTGTTTTCCGGTATCCACCTGCCCGGTAATGACAATGAGCGCGGATTTGTGTTTGTATTTGACAGACCGTTTTTCAGGCGTGATTTCACTGCGGATCCAGCCGCGTTCCCTTTGTTTGATATGTCCCGCGAGGATGGATTCTCCCTCGTAGACAGGCGAAAGGATACTGCCTCCCCCGGCGATTTCATAATTGTCCACGATGACGAAGCGGCCTGTCTCGGGAATTTGATTGACCGCGTCAAAGGCAATGGGTTTAAGCGTCTCAAAAATGCACTCGGCCACGTCGTGACGGTCCACGAGTGGTTTGTGCGCGATCGACGAAAGCTCTGAGGCATCGAGGAGGCTGATGATTTCTGAGAGGACAACAGGGACATGCTGGGTCGCGATCTTTAATTTGTAGGTCTTGTCCTTGACCAGCGGCT
>CBDUYP010000227.1:0-1944 GCA_965371485.1 uncultured bacterium | reverse complement strand
TCAATTTGACTTAAACAACTGATATGTTCGCACTGCGCTTTTCGAAACTGCCGGTAACACGGCCGGCAGGCGATGTTCCCGGTAACAATTCTGTGATGATCCCGCGGATACGGGCCGTAAACATTTTCATCCACAGGCCCGAAAATAGATACTGTCTTAACCCCGCCGGCAACAGCCATGTGAAGCGGTCCGCCGTCATTGACGATCACCAAAGAACAGCGCGCCATCAAGGCCGCGCTTTGTCCGATCGTGGTCTTGCCGCAGGCCCCGGTGGCCTCATGCCCCATTAAGTCAATGATCTGCCTGCAAATATCTTCTTCGCTTTTATCCCCCAACAGTATAATGACGGCGGAAGATCTTTCAATAATTTTATCGGCTAATTGCGCGTACTTTTCAAGAGGCCAGCGCTTATAGTTCGCGTCCTTCCCCCAGCTGGCCCCGCCGCCGGGAACGATGGCGATGATCAGTTTCTTTTCTTTTGTATGCTGTGAAAGAAATTCCTCTGCCCATTGACGGTCTTCTTTCTTAATGGCAATCTCCATCTCCCTGGAATGACTCTCACATCCCAGTCTTTTAAGAAAACCAAGATAATATTCAACCACATGTTGTTTCTCATATCCTTCCAATTTGACTCTTTCCGTTAAGAAAGGACTGCGGTTCTTGTAATTAAATCCGATGCGTTTCGGGATACCGATAAGCCACATGAAAAAAGAAGCATACCCGTTTAAGGATAAATCAATAACAAGATCATACCGGTCCTGTTTGATCGCTTTCAACGTCCCTATCATCTTTCGAAGAAACCCGATCTTTGAATTTTTATAAACCGCCTGGAATTCATCCCGTTCGTAAACAATAACCTTATCCACATGAGGATTATCCTCCAAGACCGAAGCTGTCCGGCGATTGGCAATATATCCGATAAAGACATCCGGAATGCCTGCCTTAATATTTCTGATAAGAGGTGTCGTAAAAAGCACGTCCCCGATGCCAAAGATGTTAATGATAAGAATTTTCATAGCCTGTCACTCAATCCGTGTCTTGATTCTCTTGGAAGTCTTGTATCTTGCCCCGGCAATTTTCATCGGATGCCACCACCAGCGGCGGTGGATTTGTTTGAGATCTTTCTGACTTAAATCGTGCGCAGAGACTCTTCCCTGTATCACGGCAGGATGAGTTCCGAAATACGGCGGGAAACGGTTGAGATCTCCGTAGGAATAATTGCTTTCGCGTTCCTTTTCCTTCAGGGAAGTAAATCCGATTTGCTCGGCATTGACCCGCCTTTGGGTCATCACATCCCCGGGTTGAACCCAGCCGTAATGATACAAAAGACACCCTGTATTCTTGCGCTTTAAAGGCTGATCATCTTTACGCTTAAATCCGTACGCGTCGCCGAAGGATTCAATCTCCCCGTTGTTGCGGATAATCCTGTCCTGTTTCTGAAACCACCCACGGTCAACGCGGTAACGGTAATAACTTCCATAAAAATGCATCCACTGAAATCTCAAGGCCTCGACATTCTTATCATGCAGATATTTTTCCATACACTTTTTTAATCCGGGGATATCCTGTTCATGGATCATCTCATCCGACTGCAAATAAAAGGCCCAATCCCCCTGACACTCTTTAAGTGCCAGATTTGTCTGCTCGGCCAGAACGGTTTTACCTTGCGAGGTGTCCCACTTATTTTGAATAATACGAATCTTGGGGTCTTTGATCGATCGCATCAATCCCAAAGTGTCATCTTCACTGTCCCCGACATTAATGATAAATTCATCGCAAAGCGGCAAAATTGAGGCGATCGATTCGATGACAGGATAATGATACTTAACAGCATTGCGTACAATCGTAAAGCCGGAAACTTTCATAACACCTCTTCATAAACTTTCAGGGTCTGCTGGGCGGTACGGCGAAATGAAAAATGTTTTGCCCTCGCAATCGCTTTTT
>CBDUYP010000226.1:0-1952 GCA_965371485.1 uncultured bacterium | reverse complement strand
AAGGGCTGCCCAGGGCGGTATCCGCCATATTTCATTGGGGATTCTTCTGGGCCTGACTGAAAAAGAGGATATTGCTAAAGACATCCTGGATTTGTACGCGCATCTAAGCAAAATGGAAAGGGCATACCCGGGAGTTGAGTACAGCTTGTCTTTTCCGAGATTACGCAATATAAAAGGGCAGGGCCTGCCTGCCGGAAGGCAGGGCGAAGGATGTCTTGTCGACGATGTTACCTTTATCAAAATCCTCTGCCTGACGAGAACCCTCTTCCCCCGCGTCGGCATTAATCTCTCAACACGGGAAAACCCGCGGATGCGGGATCATGCCATCGGATTAGGCGTAACCCGCATTTCCGCCGGATCAAACACAGCCGTCGGGGGTTACCATATCAAACAAGCCCAAAGCCAGGATCCCCAATTTGACATTGAAGACACCCGTTGTGTCCGGGAAGTTATTCAATTGCTTAAGAAAAGGAATTTTGATCCTGTCTTGACGGATTGGCGGCCGATTTAGCATTTTTTGGAAACTCTTGACGCTATCCGGAATCTGTGCTAATTTCACATCATCTGGAAATAGTTTCATCCCCTCTTTAAACAAAAAAATTCCCCCAATATCCCAAAAAAGTTTCAAGTTTTAAATCACGAAAGCGAGAAACACCCCTGTCGTCTAATTGGATAAGACCCCTGCCGACGAACGGGAGAATGCAGGTTCGAATCCTGCCAGGGGTGTTTTCTATTAATCCTAGAACTGTTGCGCGTTGTGTGGTATGATTTTTATGAAAATAGAGGAGGGGTTATTTATATGCCGGTAATATCTCGTTTTTACGGAATTTCGATTTTAATGTTTTTTCAAGAACATAATCCTCCTCATTTCCATGCAAAATATGAAGGGAAGATAGCGGTGTTTAATATTAAAACACATCGAATTATGGCTGGGGATTTACCGCCTAGCGCAAAGAGACTTGTACGCAAGTGGGTGAAAATCCATGAGAAAGAATTGCTGCAAAATTGGGTGCATTCTCAAAAAAACGGAAAATTGAAAACAATAAGGCCTTTATTATGAAAACTATCGAGATACATGAAGTTATTGAAGCCAAGCCGATAAAAGATTATATTGTGGAGTGTGTCTTTGATGATCTTAGAAAAGGCCGGGTTGATTTGAAAAGATATCTTGGCAGGGGCATTTTTAAGAATCTTCTTGATAAACGAAAATTTAAGCAATTTAAGGTGGATGCTGAATTAGGAACGATAGCGTGGCCTAATGGCGCAGATATCGCCCCGGAAACCCTGTATGATGACACCTTTAATAGTTAAAATGGGGTGCTCATTCCCGTTGCTATTCCCTCAATAATAGGCTTAATATCACCGAAAACTAAAAAGTTGCGAAAGTCGTCCACCCAGGCGCGCGTATTCTGAAAGCCTAAATATATCTCATACAGGCAGGATATTTAGGCCTGCTTTCTATAAATTACTAACAAAAATTCCACTTGCACGTAAAAAATTCTTGTTATATACTTTGGGTAGTTCGTCAGGCAGGAGTTTTATCCGCAAACAGCGGAAAAAGGGTCAAGACAAAGTCTTGACCCTTTTCTGTTAGTGGGGTGTTCAACCTCTCTCAAAATTTTCTTCTAATTCAAACTCGACACCTCAAATTCTTCTTCCCTATCCCTCGGCTCCAATCCCAACAACGGCAGGACACTGGGAAGGGGAACAAAATCAATAATAACCGGCGCAAAGCCATCAAAATCCATATCCATAATCCTCTGCATCTGCACAGGGTCGAATTGAATATCAACACCGGAACCCTGTCGGTCCACTGCAATTTCATTCAAATCAATACCACCGACTTCTTCAAGATCGGAAATCGGTGAAGATGACAACATTGCATTATCCTTATCCGAAAGTTGCGTAATAAGACTACGCATATCTCCTTGATATTGTATATTTCTTATTTC
>CBDUYP010000225.1:0-1957 GCA_965371485.1 uncultured bacterium | reverse complement strand
ACGGTATGACCTTATTTAATTTATTCTTTAAGCTGCCGTCAATGACAAAATCACCGATTTTGACAACGATACCGGTGATCAGGGAAGGGTCTGTCTTTTCTTCCAGTTTAATCTCACAACCGGTTTTATCCGAAAGAATGCTCTCGAGCCGTTTCTTCTCATCGGCTGTCATGGGTGCCGGTGAGATGACCTCGCCTGTATTCGACCCGGCAGAAAATTTATCTTTCTCAATCTTTTCCAGGTCATCAAGAAATTCCGCTGTCAGATGATGCTGCAAATGTTCCTTTTCCTTGCCGGTAAAGACTTGTTGAATAATATCAACCGCGAATTTTACAGCCTCGGTCTGAACTTCCTTCGTGAAATTTTTCTTTAATTTTTCAACTTCTTCCTTCCCTGCCTCGATAACATCTGCTTTTTCCTGTTCAGCCTTCTCTGCGATCACAGAACGCGAAGCCTCGGCCTCTTTTTCAGCCTGCGCGATGAGATTCTTTGCCTCCTTTACCCCCTTTCCCACCTGAAAAGCCCGTTCCATCTTGGCCCGCTCCAATTCATCCCGCAGGGAGTTTTCCTTTATCATGGCTTCTTCTTGAAGTTTCTTAAGCCTGTTCAACGCGGCATCAAGATCCCGGCGGAATACCAGACGGAATACAAAAATCAACGCCAAAATGAAAACACCGAAGATGATGAGGATTTGGATAATCATAATTGGTTATTGAAACAACAAATACACAATCAACAACGCCGCGAAGGCGATGCCGGCTGAAAAAAGAAAGGCAATGACCAATGAGGTCAGGATCTCAGGGGCCGCGGAAGGATTGCGTGCCAGGGACTTGACCGCCCAGGAGCCGACATACGCGATAATAATCGACGGGCCCAGGGTGCTTAAAAACATAATTAAGACGATGGTGAAATTGTGCATATTCTTTTCCGTACCCCCGCCGTTGGCGGGGCTACTCGATCATGATGACGATCTCATTCCCCTTCATTTTTGCCATGCCTCTTTTGATATTGATCACCGTTGTCCCGCCTTCCCACACTTTATCAACCCGCAAAGAACCGGCTGTTAACGAACACACAAACGGCTGGTGAAAATCCAAAACCCCCATCTCCCCGTCCTCACAAGGAAGAACAACCCTCTTCGCGTCACCTTCATGAATAGTCTTCCGGGAGTCTAATATAAGAATGCGCATTTACGCCCCACAGACCCGGTTTCTTCCTTCCTCCTTGGCCTGATACAGGGCGGTGTCGGCTTTTTTGATTAACACGGTCAGATCTGTGCCGTCCTCGGGGAAGGTTCCTACGCCGATACTGACTGTCACGGGCAGATAAAGACTTACTAACTTTAATATCCGGTCGGCAACCATGCCGGCGGTGTCCTTTCCGGAATAGTCCAGATAAACCAGGAATTCCTCTCCGCCGTAACGGAACACAACGTCATTCTGACGCACAGCCCCCAAAAATGATTTCCCTATTTCACGCAATACCTCATCCCCGGCACTGTGGCCTTTGGTATCATTGTACTTTTTAAAATGGTCGATATCGATCATCAATACCGAAAAGACCCCGGATTCCTCCTCGGCCATGGCAATTTTCCGACGCATAAAAATATCAAGAAACCGCCGGTTATAAAGGCCTGTCAGCCCGTCCTTGACCGACAGTTCAGCGAAATGCTCCTTCTTCTTGCTTGATCCCAAAAGCTGAAACCTCTCAACAGCCCGCTGCACCACGATCCTGATCTCAGCGGGATTGAAAGGTTTACTGACGTACCCATAAGCCCCTGCCTCCATGGCCTCGACAGCCGAGCTGATAAAGGTGGTTGAGGTCATCACCACCACCCCAATAGACGGGTTAATCTTGAGGACATTTCTCGTTATGTCCTCTCCGTTCATCTTCGCCATATGCAATTCCGTAAGAACAGCGGCAAAAGACGTTGTTTTCGCTAATCGAATCCCCTCTT
>CBDUYP010000224.1:0-1989 GCA_965371485.1 uncultured bacterium | reverse complement strand
GGATTTAAAGGAAAGGGCCTCCTCAAAGAACGTGTCGTTCAAATTTGATGCCAGATGTGAAGAAGAGTTTTCCGTTGATTCGAATCTTATGCGCAAGGCCTTGTCGTGTGTCCTGGAAGCCGCGCTTGATGTTTCCCCGGGAAAGAGTGTCATTGAAATTTCCAGCGAAAGAAATAATGGACATTATGTGATTAAGATAACAGACAATGGGGGGAATATTGACGAAGCGCAGATGGAACAAATATTTGATGAGTTTGGACTCCCGGAAGGTGAAGGCAAATACTCTCAAAAAAGAGACAGCTTAAGCCTTGCGATCGCGCAGGCGATTGTCCGCCTGCATGGCGGTAAACTTACAGCAGAGAACCATGCCACTCAGGGCATGACTTTTATCTTCTCTTTGCCTGAAAACATCAGTAATGCCCAAAAAACAGCAAGTTCCTTTTGACTATAGGGGGACAGGTCGTATAATAACATAATTGAAACAAAAAGGGACATCTCAGAGGCATACGATGCTCGGCAGCGGCAAAAAATTTGATTTTCAGATTCTGGCAACAACCATGATGGGTGCGGTGAGCAATATCTTTGATTCCATGTGCTCTGAAAAATTCAGCGACAGCCCGGGGATCAAGAAAAATATCATTATACAACAAACGGATAATGGAAGGATGACAGCCTCCGGAGCTAAAAAGAAATATTACGGGGGATGCCATATCTCGGTCATCAATTATTATATCGATGCCCGGCATATGGAAAAAAAGAAGACATGCGGAGCGGTTATCGTTTATATAAAAACAAACTGCCTGGTAAAATTATTTAAGGCCTTAGGCTATCCCATCCTGGATGACAAAGACGAGGATATTTTATCAGATATCTGCGGTGAATTTTGTAATATGATCGCCGGCGGGTTTAAAGGCGATCTGGCCGGAATCGGTTATGTGGATATGTGTATGTCGGCTCCTTCAAATTATTTGAACATCGTGACTCCCGGGGTGGAGTATCGCCGGAATCAAAAGGAATATTATGAATTGACGTTTTATTTATGGGATACGAATGCCGTTACTGTTGACGTTACGTTGTCACCGATCCCCCTGAAACAGCCTGTTACAATAAGGAACCGGTCATGAAGAAAATACTCGTCTTAGATGATTCCGGCGTCCAGCGAAAAATGATCATACAGATCATTCGAAAGGCCGGTTTCGAGAATGGAACCCTTGAGGCCGCGGACGGAGAGGCGGGCATCCAGCAATTGGGGACAAACTTTAAAGATGTCGGCCTGGTCCTGTGTGACTGGAACATGCCCGGGATGAACGGGCTTGAATTTATCGAAGGCGTCGCGAAGGTTCCTCCGGTGGCCGATATTCCCATTGTGATGGTGACAACCGAAGGAACGGAAGAAAAAATCAAAGAGGCGTATACGGCGCATTCGAATCTGGCCGGATATGTTAAAAAACCGTTTACACCGGATCAGTTAAAGGCGGTCATCTCGCCGATTTTACAAAGACAAAATTAAAACTTGAAATTGTTTTAAGGGATGAACATGGCAGCGGAAAAGGGATTAGGGGTAGAGGGAAGTCCGACAGCGGAAAGCCGATTCGCTGACGTTATTTCCCAATCTGAAATCCGGCAGTTTGTTTGCTTCAAACTGTCCGCGGAGACCTATGCCGTTGATATTGATTCCGTTCAAGAGGTCATCCGTGTCCCTCATACAACCCCGGTCCCGCAGATGCCGGAATTTTGTCTAGGTGTGATCAATATCCGGGGAAACGTCGTTGCCTTATTCGACTTGAGAAAATTATTTCATTTACCCCAAAAAGAATTCGATCCTGAGACGAAAATTCTCGTTGTCATGATCGATAATGCCGTGGTGAGTTTTGTCGTTGATGAAATTCTCGATAATATTAAACTAGAATCGTCCCAAATCGACCCCGCCCCGACTGTTAAAATGAGCATCAAACGGGAGTGTATTCAAGGACTCGGGAATTTGGAGGG
>CBDUYP010000223.1:0-2061 GCA_965371485.1 uncultured bacterium | reverse complement strand
TGAGTGACCGTTCAAAAGTAACGCTCAAAGGATACTATCCCATCGGCGGAAAAGACCGGGAGTTTAGGCGGTATTACAATCGCTATGTCACGGTTTCTTGTATGTATTATTTCTAGATTGCGGATTGTGAGGAACATAAGAAAATCCCCACAATCAAGTGGCTTTGTGTATAATTCCCCTGTGGCGCACAAGATATCTTCCAGGAACATCTCCCTTTTTGTCATCATATTTTCCGTCCTGATCGCTGTTGCTTTGGGGATAGCGACCCGGGATATTAATTTTTGGCCTACCGACGCCAAGGTCTTTTATTTTGATGCCACACTGAAGATCCCTCACATCGAACATCTCTCTCAAATTCATGACGGCGTGGATAAGGAGAAGATCCGCTGGCTGCACGGCAAAGAACTTTTCCTGCTGGCTTCCTCATTCATGCAGCGGCTCATGAATGACTTTGACACCCTGCTTCCGTTCCTTGCGGTTTGCCTCATGTCCACATGCCTCTCGTCGATACTTATTTATTTCATATCGCGAAAATACTGGGGAGAGGTGCCGGCGCTTATCTGCTGGTTTGCTTTTACAGCCTCTGTCTGGCCATATATTTATATTTTATTTGCCAAACACCAGCCGCTGGGGCTGGTGTTTTTTTTATCAGCCCTGATCCTGTTGCAGCATTCCGGCAAGGGAAAAAACAGAAAGTTTTTTTATTTTTTATCGGGATTGTGTGTCGGGGCGTCTTTGTTTTCCTCAAGCGCTTCGGCTTTATACCTTCCTTATTATTTAGCCGGGTTTATCGCTGTTTTGCAAAAGGGGTATCGAGCCGCCACAAAACCATGGAAGAGGATACAGGATATTCTGTTACCCGGCCTTATCATTTTTTCAGGAAGTATGATGGTTTTTGTCTATGTCAACTGGCCTCATGTTATCCGGAATTTAAGAAGTTACATGGAATATGTCCATATCAGCGGTTCTTTTAATCACTTCTTTTATAATCAGATATTTTTACAGCAATGGTTTCTCAACACCGGAACAGAAAACATCAGGGGAGGGTGGCTGTGGATTGTAAAGTATTTTTTTGTTATCATGCCGGTTCTTTTTCCTGTTTATGTGTTGAGTATGCTTTATGTGATCGTCCGCTGTATCCGAAGTGCGGATCGCTCTTTTCAAAGGATGAGCATGGGATTGATCGCCTTAAGTCTGGCTTCACCGGTGATGGCAGAAATCGTTCAGGCCGCCCAATACGGGGCAAATTATTTTCCGTCGCTTATCGGAATCATTATGCTCATCGGCTATTGTGCCTGGCTTATCGGGCGGGATAAACAGATAAAGGCAGCACAAGCGATTTTCAAAACACTCGGGATGACATTGATAGGGGTAATATGCGGCCTGCATTTGGCCGTCAATGCGCATGCCTTTTTAACGGATGTCTATCCTTGCCGTATGGCAACGACCCTTTTATCTGAAAAGATCAAGGAATTAAACATCAAGAAACTTTATACGTATAAAATGCATCCCCACCGCAATCATTTTGTTTTATTCCTTAATCCCGACGTGCATAAAGCATTACGTTTTGTCCCCATCAAATACATCATCCAGCCCCAGCAGGGTGCGATTATGGTTCCGCCGGTAACAGGGAATTCGATTTATATCGCCTCGATCAGCACGTACACGGACTTTGATGACGATGTCTTTTTAAATGAGCTTCTGCGCAAGAATAAGCTGCAAGATTATGCGCTGGCTTCTTTTAAGACTCTGGCGAACAGCCGTATATGGATCCATGAAGAAGAGATCTTAAGTTACCGCAATTTGATTTTGAATCATAAATTTGAAGAAAATGATGTCAAGGGACGCGTGTGGTTGTTAGACGCAGAAAAGATATACAGGCATATGAATCTTAATATTCCTCTCAAAGAGTACCTTGACCTGGACCAGCAGAATCTCCGTAATATCGGGACAAAGGAACGCGTTTATATCTATGAGGGTTATACGGGCAAGGTGAGAAAGCCAAAGGTCCTGCGGGCCCTTTTAGCGCGTTTGCATAAGGTCGGGAACCCCAAGGATCAT
>CBDUYP010000222.1:0-2130 GCA_965371485.1 uncultured bacterium | reverse complement strand
ATATTCAATGCTGTCGGTCAACGCTTCCCAGGAGGCCTCGATGACATTTTCATGAACCCCGACGGTGGTCCAGGCGTCTGCTTGGTCCTGGGACTCGATCAGGACACGGACTTTGGCCGCTGTTCCTGCCTTTGTATCTAACACACGCACCTTGTAGTCGGTCAGATGCATTTCTTTGAGTGACGGATAAAATTTATTCAGGGCCTGACGCAGGGCGCGGTCCAGGGCATCCACAGGGCCGTTGCCTTGGGCCGCGCTGAACTCTTCCCGGCCGTTGACATTAAGACGGACAGATGCCTCGGCAAAAACCTTGTTGTCGAATCTTTTCTCCGTCGAGACCTTGAAGCCCTCTAATTTAAAGAACGGCGTGTATTTTTTCAATTCCCGCTTCATAAAAAGTTCAAACGAGGCATCAGCCGCCTCAAATTGATAACCGCTGTGTTCCTTCAACTGAAGATTTTTAAGAAGTTTTTTCGCCTGTGGTGATTTTTTATCCATCTGGACGTCCATCTTCTGGGCCTTTAAGATAATCGGCATTTTCCCGGCCAATTCCGAGGTAATGAAACGACGGTGATTGCCGATGATTTGAGGGTCGAGATGTTCATAAGCTGCCGGATTTTTAAGCATGGCATCAATATGCACCCCTCCCTTGTGTGCAAAAGCCGAGTGTCCGACAAAGGCATGATTATCCGCGAGTTTGATGTTGCTTATCTCGCTTAGAAAATAGGACGTCTCTGTGAGATGTTTGATTTTGCTTTTCGGTATGGATTCGCGATTCATCTTGGTGTGGAGAATACCGATGATCGTGCATAAATCAGCATTACCGCAGCGCTCGCCTAGGCCGTTAAACGTCCCCTGCACCTGGACACACCCCATCTCAATGGCCGCGAGACTGTTTGCCACAGCGAGGCCCAGATCATTATGGGCATGAATCCCGAGAGGAACTTCAATTTCATCTTTGATCTCAGTCATAATCCTCCGGACATCGTCGGGTAAAGTCCCTCCGTTTGTATCACAAAGGATGAGACAGGCGGCTCCTGCCTCTTGTGCCGCCAGGAGGGTTTTTAAGGCATAGGCGGGATTGTTTTTGTATCCGTCAAAGAAATGTTCCGCGTCATAAAACACTTCCCTCCCCTTTTCTTTGAGATACGACACAGAGCTTTCAATCATTTTCAAATTTTCATCCAATGTTGTTCTAATGACATCTGTGACGTGTAAATCCCAAGTCTTGCCGAAGATGGTTATGGTGGGGGCAAGGGATTGGACAAGTGCTCGGAGATTGCTGTCTTGTGACGGCTTTATTTTGGCGCGCCGGGTGGATCCAAAGGCGGCAAGGACGGCATGCTTTAATTTTCTCTGTTGCATGATGGCAAAGATTTCTTTGTCTTTGGGATTTGATCCCGGCCAGCCGCCTTCAATGTAATGGATACCGAGGGTATCCAACTTTTCAGCTATTTTGACTTTATCATTAACGGAAAAGGAGATCCCTTCTGTCTGCGAGCCGTCCCTTAAGGTTGTGTCGTATATGATGATTTTGGACATTTTTGGCCTCCTGCCCCGCCGTTGGCGGGGCCATTACCCCAATTTAAATTTTTTATGCAGCGCTTTGACCGCCTTGCCGGAGGAACTTTGGCTGATGATGCACGAGATGCTGATTTCCGACGTGGAAATCATTTCAATGTTCACTTTGCTTTCCGCCAGGGCCTGAAACATCATCGCGGCAATCCCGTGGTGAGCGCGCATGCCGGATCCCACGACAGAGACGCGGGCAATGTTTTTGTCATACAGGACATCGCCGGCTTTGATTTTTTTGGCAAGGCCCCGAGTCATTTTAAGCGTTTTATTTAAAGCGGATGTCGGTACTGTAAAAGAAAGATCCGTGTGCCGGGTGTGTGAAACGTTCTGTACAATGGTGTCAACGTTAACCCCGATGCCGGAAATTCTTTTGAATATGTGCGCGGCCACACCCGGTTTATCAGGCACGGCACAAATGGTAACCTTGGACTCGGATTTGTTACATGTTATGCCGCGCACGGCTATCTCTTCTAACTTCTTATTGCGTTTGACGATCATGGTGCCTTCCTCCTTGGAAAAACTCGATCGAACATGGATAGGGATATTAAACCGTTT
>CBDUYP010000221.1:0-2148 GCA_965371485.1 uncultured bacterium | reverse complement strand
GATTGCAGGCAGCAACAGGATCGTTGAAAATTATTATACCCTGCATGACCGTGCGGCTATGATCATCCGGCTTTTTATTCCGGAAATCACAGGATGGTTCGGCCCGGATACTTTTAACGCATTGACTTCAAAGAACCTGCAGCTCATGTTTGAACAAATGAACCTGCCGTCGAATTCACAGAATACTTTTCTTGTTTATTTTGGAATTCTGGCGGCCCTGCTTGTGGTTGCCAGTTTATTCATGCGCACCAAAGGCGCCCATACCTTTTGGAAGGTTTACGGATTGTGTGCGATTGCCATTGCACTTTTATTTCAGCCGTTTTGGGGGATACTCAGTATCCTGTTTTTCCCGATGAATCATTACAGCTATCACACGATTATCCTACCCATCGGGATATGTGCTCTCGCGGGGCATACGGGCCTTTATTTAGAGAAAACAAAAACCCGTCTTGGAAAATGGGGGAAACATTTCCTTTTGATTTTGCTGCTGATGCAGTGTTACATTCTTGTTTTTGTGACTTATTTATTTCCGGAGATAACCGTTTATACGCGAAGTTTCTTTCTTATCCTGATAGGCGGTTATGCCATTTACTTTATTCTTCAAAGATACCACCGGCATCTATGTAAATTTTATATTTTTGCAGGTGTGACATTCTTTAACGCCCTTATCTGGGCCTTGCTGTTTTTTAGCGCAACGGCCGTTCTTTTAAAGCCTATCCCACAAAAGGAATGGCTTGCCGGAACAATAACCATTCCCTTCTTATCGCTTTTAGCTGTGGTCACCCTTGCCATGTATCTTTATGCCGCTTGGACAAAGCGGGATAGATCAACATCCCGTAACAGAATTCTTTTTTGTGCCTTTGTATTGCTTATTCCTGTTTTGGCCGGGATAAGTCTTTCCTCGCCGCTATTTGGAAAATTGATCCATGCCGGAGAATCCTATCGCACTTATTTCGTGGATTTATTATTGGGGCATATCAAGTTTTTTCTGATCGTCCAGATCGGGATATTGGGGATTATTCTAACGAGGGTCAAACGGTTGTCACCGCTGTTTGTGACAGGGCTGTTTATCGTTGTGACAGCGGCGGATCTGTTAGCCTTTAACTTCCGGTTTGATCATGTTGTGGCCCCGTTTTTGCAGCAAAAGGCCTTTTATCAAAACGCCTTTCCTTATCAGGATATCCGCAGTGAGGTCAAAGAGGGAATGGATCTGCTGAATTACCGTGCCAGCGCTCTGGATAAGGGGGGATTGAACTCCAACAAGAGTTTGATTTTCTCTGTGCCGAGTTATACCGGCATTATCGGGTATATGCCCAAAAGATTCTCAAATTTTATTAACCATTTTGGATATCCGAAGGAAACAATCCTTTTGTATCCGACGGATTCGACAAATGACGAACGTTTTCTTGACCTGTCAGCTGTCAGATATGTATTCCGGGATGAGGGCAATGTCACGACCAGGCCGTCCGCTTTATCGCGGCTGAATCTTTTTTATTCTTATGAGGTGGTAGAAAGTGATCCAAAACTGCTCAACCGTCTTAAAGACGAATCTTTTCATCCACGAAGGAGTGTTTTATTATCCACGCGTCCTTCGGCCGGGTTTTCTCCCAGGCCGCATAAACATGCGAAATTTGTCCCGATCATACAAGCCTCTACGGATCACGTCAGCGCCGATATCAAAACGGATAGCCCGGCGGTTCTCCTGTTTAACGAATCCTATGATAAAGGGTGGAGGGCCTATGTTGACGACGTTCAGGTTCCTGTCATAATGGCCAATTATAATTTTATGGCCTGCCTTATCAAGCCGGGTAAGCATCATGTCCGTTTCCAATACGAACCGCAGCTGTTTTATTCGGCACTAAAAGTGAGTATGGCAGGAATCGGCATCTTTGTCTTTGCCGTTTTCCTGGGATTCATGTTTAGGAATCGTGTTAAAATAAAATCGAAATAATCGCGAAAAGAATGAATGCTCTTACGATAAAAAATCTCAGTAAGACTTATGCCGACGGGACACAGGCCCTGAAGGACGTGGATTTGCAAGTGCAGGCAGGGGATTTTTTTGCTCTCCTCGGGGCCAACGGCGCAGGCAAAACCACGCTGATCGGCATCGTGACCGGACTTGTCAACAAGACGGCAGGGGAGGTTAAG
>CBDUYP010000220.1:0-2173 GCA_965371485.1 uncultured bacterium | reverse complement strand
ATTCTCAAAGGCCTTGCGTGTTAAAATATCTTTCGGACGAATATCCTTTTTAAGAAGATGTAAAACAGCCTTGCCGGCATTGATGCAATCCTGTTCTTTTGCCTTTGAAATAGCGGCTTGCGCCGAACTGTTGGGCAGACTCATCCCCATGGCTTCAATCGCCGAGGCCATGGTGTTGGCGGTGTACATCCCTCCGCAGGAACCTGCTCCCGGAATCGCGCAGGATTCAACGTTCTTTAATTCCTTCGCGGATATTTTTTTGTTGGCATACGCCCCGACAGCCTCGAAGACAGAGACAATATCAATATCTTTCTTTTTGTGACACCCTGGCAGGATCGTGCCGCCGTAAACAAAAACGGACGGACGGTTAAGCCGGGCCATAGCCATCAGGCATCCGGGCATATTTTTATCACAGCCGCCGATGGCGACCAGTCCGTCAAATCCCTCACACCCCATAACCGTTTCCACTGAATCGGCAATCACCTCACGGGACACTAAAGAATATTTCATCCCTTCGGTTCCCATGGATATGCCGTCGGAAACCGTGATGGTCCCGAAGATCACGGCCTTACCTCCGGCGTTATCAACGCCGGATGAAGACTTTCTCGCAAGGTGATCAATATGCATATTACAGGGAGTGACCATGCTCCACGTCGAGGCAATGCCGATCTGGGGTTTCTTGAAATCACTGTCCTTAAACCCCACAGCCCTGAGCATGCTTCGTGCCGGGGCGCGGTCATAACCTTCTGTCACGATTGAGGAATATTGACGGGTTTTTGTGCTCATGATGCTAACCACGGCCTTTATTTTTTTAGTGTAGTCTCGAAGGAGCGGATCTTATCTTCAAACTGCAATGTCCAGGCAATGGGGTCCAACCCTTTGAGTAAACATGTTTTGGCAAAAGAATCGATGGTAAAAGGATACTCTTTTCCCGCAGGACCCTCCAAAATTTGTTTATTCAAATCCGCTGATATTGTTATGCCCGGTGATGCCAGGACGTCGTGAAACAACGTGTCAATGTCTTGCGGTTTCAAAGGAACAAGAAGAATTCCGTTTTTGATGCTGTTATTATAGAATATATCGGCAAAATTCGGTGCAATAATTACTTTAAATCCGTAATCAGCCAGCGCCCAGGGTGCGTGCTCCCGGCTTGAGCCGCAGCCAAAGTTATCGCGGGCAAGCAAGACACTTGCCTTGCGGTATTGTGCTTTGTTCAGAATGAAATCCGGATTTTCTTTTGTCCCCTCATAATCCAGATACCGCCATTCATGAAACAAATGTTTCCCAAAACCGGTGCGCTCAATCTTACGCAAAAATTGCTTGGGGATAATAGCATCGGTGTCCACATTGGCTCTGTCCAGAGGCGCAACAATACCGGTATGTGTAGTGAATGAGTCCATTTATAAATATTTCCTTACATCGGTTATGTGTCCTTCAATAGCTGCGGCGGCCGCCATCTGCGGACTCATCAGATGCGTACGACCTCCCGGACCCTGGCGGCCTTCGAAATTCCGGTTACTCGATGAGGCGCAGCGCTCACCGGCTTTAAGTTGATCGTCATTCATGCCCAGGCACATCGAGCATCCGGCAAAACGCCACTGGAAACCGGCGTCTTTAAATATTTGATCCAGTCCTTCCTCTTCGGCCCGGCCACGGACGCGGGCGGATCCGGGTACAACAATGGCGTCCACACTCTTGCTGATTTTCTTTCCCTTTACAATCCCGGCGGCAGCGCGTAAATCCTCAATACGGCCGTTGGTGCATGAACCGATGAAAACTTTATCAATCGGAATTTTGCACATGCGCTGTCCGGGTTTGAGATCCATGTATTTAAGAGCGTTCTCAGCGGCAGTGCGGGAGACCGGATCGTCTAAATCTTTGGGATCCACCACAGTATCCTCAATCGAAACAACCTGCCCGGGATTGGTTCCCCAGGTGACCTGAGGTCTGATGTCTTCGGCCTGAATCTTGATGATTTTGTCAAAATGGGCATCCGGGTCGCTGGAAAGGGTTTTCCAATGGGAGATTGCCTTGTCCCAGTTCCCGCCTTGAGGTGCCAGGTCACAGCTCTTTAAATACGCAAAGGTTTTCTCGTCGGGAGCAATCATGCCGGCGCGAGCGCCTGCCTCAATGCTCATATTGCAAACCGTCATACGTCCTTCCATGCTTAAAT
>CBDUYP010000219.1:0-2179 GCA_965371485.1 uncultured bacterium | reverse complement strand
TTCTTTTTGCGTCATGGCATCAAAGACACCCTTGACCATGGCAGGGGTAAATTCCTTTGAAGATAAACCGTATCGTCCGCCGATAACAGCAGGCCTCTGTTGAAATTTTCCGTCTTTTTCCGTTTCAACCAGGGCATTGACCACATCGAGATAAAGCGGCTCCCCGGCACTTCCCGGTTCTTTGGTGCGGTCCAGAACAGCAATGACTTTTGTCGTCTTAGGAAGCGCGGCAACAAGGTTCTGATTTGAAAACGGACGGTAAAGCCTGACCTTAAGCAGTCCGACCTTTTCCCCGTGGCCGTGTAGGAATTTCCCCGAAGGGGAAATTCCTATACTAGAATTCAATTTATCAACCGTATCCTGACAGGCTTCCGCGCCTGATCCCATCATAACAATGATACGCTCGGCATCTTCGGCACCATAATAATCAAATAATTTATACGCGCGTCCGGTTAATTTGGCAAATGCGTCCATGGTCTCTTGAACGGCCCCGGGACAGGCCTGATAATAGGGATTGACCGCTTCTCTTGCCTGAAAATAAACGTCCGGATTCTGGGCACTTCCGCGAAGGACAGGGTGGTCAGGGGACAAGGCCCTGGCGCGGTGCGCGGACACAAGTTCCTCGTCGATCATGGCCCTGATATCATCATCGCTGAGCTGTTCGATTTTTGAGATCTCGTGCGAGGTACGGAATCCGTCGAAGAAATGAACAAAAGGAATGCGGGATTTTAAAGTCACGGCCTGGGCAATCAAAGCAAAATCCATGGCCTCCTGAACACACGTTGATGAAAGAATGGCAAAACCCGTGGCACGGACAGCCATGACATCCGAGTGGTCTCCAAAGATCGACAAAGCCTGAGCCGCGATGGAACGCGCCGCAACATGAAAAACCGCCGGGGTTAATTCTCCGGCGATCTTGTACATATTAGGGATCATGAGCAACAATCCCTGAGATGCTGTAAAGGTGGTGGTCAGTGCCCCTGCCTGCAATGCCCCATGAACAGTTCCGGCAGCCCCGCCCTCACTTTGCATCTCCTGAACAAAAGGCGTGACCCCCCAGATATTCTTTCCTCCGGCAGCCATCCACTCATCAGCCTTCTCCCCCATGGCCGAAGAAGGGGTGATCGGATAAATGGCAATCACCTCATTGGTCCGGAAAGCCACATAAGCCGCTGCCTCGTTTCCGTCTATGGTAACCTGTTTTCTGCTCACCTTATTCTGAACCTCTTGAAAACCGTTATTTTCTTTACACTTCAAAAGCATGTCAGGCATAGTAACAATTTCCCGTGGTGTTGTCAATCATTCTAAAAGTAGAAACCGATGTTCTTGTCAACAAGCGGAATCCTGCTATTTTCCGACGATTTTCTGAAAAATGGTGTCAGTCTTGACACCATTTTTTAGCTAACTGCAGGGCCTCTTTTTTTGTTTTGATCTTTCCCAAGACCTGCTTTTCTTCTACTTCGGACAAGATCTTCGCGAAAAGAGGTGAAGGTTTGAGTTTGAGGGTCTTGATAAGGTCCTGGCCGTTGATGAGGCGGACAAAGGGTTTCTCCTTCTTTTTTTCAAAATACCGGCGCAGTAAGGTGAGACATATCTCTTCAGTGTGCTTTTGATCGGCCGCTGTTGTGGCCGGGCCGCGGGTGGCGCGTTGGTCAGCCAAAGCTAAAAGCAGGATACCCGCCCCCTCTTCCTTAGCCTTGCGGAAATAACGGAATATGGCCCGCTCGCCCGGCTTTTTAAAATTGGATAAATAGCCCGGCCTTAAATGATGCAGAACCATATCCTCCAACGCGAATCTTTCTTTGGTAGAGAGTTTCAATAATTTGGCAACACTCCTGACAATCGCTCGGCCTGTGTGCTCATGCCCGTGAAAAGAAATCCTGCCGCCCTCTCTTCTGCGCGTTTCCGGTTTTCCGATATCATGCAAAAGGGCTGCCAGTTTAAGAAGGGCACCGCGGCTGCGGTATCCACCCAGGGTTTCCTGAACGTAGGCAGAAATATCCTTATCCTTGCGCGTATCTGAAAAAATCTTCTCTATTTGGACAACGGTTTCCAAAGAATGCGGCCACACATCAAGATGATGATATGTCCCCTGCTTAACACCGTACATCACGGTAATCTGCGGGATAATTCTCTCCAGCAGTCCGATCCGGTCCATGGCCTTCAAGTTGACGGCAGC
>CBDUYP010000218.1:0-2192 GCA_965371485.1 uncultured bacterium | reverse complement strand
AGCCCCATTGATCAATAATAGCAGGACTCGTTTTTTTATGACAATCAATACATTGTCTGGATTCCCCAGAAAGCTCTGCCGGGCCGAACATTCCTGCCTCTGCACCAAGAGGAAAGGCCGTTAAAATCAGGCCGCAAAGAATAAGAAATGATGTGCGCATAAGTTTTCTCCTTTTGTTATTTTGTTGTACTAATACGAAATTTTCCCAATAAAATCGGAATGGCCAACTTCAACAGAATGGTATAGATCAGGAAGCCGAATGCCCATATTCCGATACAGATAAGAGTCTCATTTAATGTCGGGGTGTATTCCACAATCTGCCCTAAAGGGGTCGGGATAAACCCGGGGACAATCAATCCCATTCCCTTTTCGATCCATATCCCGATGATGGCCAGGACACAGGCCACATTCAGATATCCGATACTGCGGGAGACCGGCAGTACCAAAAGGAATAATGACGTGATGTTAAAGATAATCGCCGTCCATATCCACGGCACGAGATTATTATATCCGTGCAGGCCGAAAAATAAATACCGGATGGATGACACATGAAGTGAGTCTGTGTAAAACTCTTTGAAAACTTCATTGATAAGAAGAAAAACATTGATGACCATAGCCACTTGAACGATATGCCGCAACGTCAGCAATGCCTTGTCAGGAATTTTGTAATCGGAAAATTGCCGGATGATCTGCGCGGATAATATGATAAAGGCCGGCCCCGCGGCAAACGCGGAAGCGATAAACCGCGGCCCTAAAATGGCGGAATTCCAGAACGGCCTTCCCCCTAATCCGACAAAGAGGAATGCCGTAACCGTATGAATACTTATGGCCCAGAAAATGGAGATAAAGACAAAAGGAATATATAGTGCAGGTGAAGGTTTCCGTCCAAGATAGCGCATATAGAGAAGGTATCCGCAAACATGCAGGTTGAGCAGAAGATAGACATTTAAGACAATGACATCCCAACTCAACATCGAGATCGGCCAGTTGAATTTTCCGATAAACGGGATGAGGTGCCAGAACCGGTCCGGGCGGCCGAGATCAACAACGACAAACAACAATGCCATAATAATGGCGGCAATGGCAAAGAGTTCCGCGATGATCACGACATCCCTTAATTCTTCATTTTTGTAAATGTAAACCGGGATAACGAGCATAATCGCGGCCGCGGCCATCCCGACGAGATAGGTGAAATTCGCGATGTACGCTCCCCAGGAAACATGATCGCTCATTCCCGTGATGGCAAGCCCGTAGACGATCTGCTTGCAATAAGCATTCAGACCGACGAGCACCAGACAAGTCAGGAGTGTCATCCACGCGTAGAACTTCCATCCACCCTGAAAGCTGAGGACAAAGCAGCGGTAAAGGAAATAGAGATAATTTTTAAGCCATTTAAACATGTTTGAACCGATTACTTATCGAAATAATAAAAAAATCTCGGCAATGTTCCGACTTCTTCTTTTAACACAAAGATACGTTTGTTTTTTAAAACGTAAGCGATTTCGCTTTTGGGATCCGTAACATTTCCGAAAAGCCTTGCCCCGGTCGGACAGACCTCAAGACAGGCCGGGTATTTCCCCTCCCGGGTACGGTGCAAACAGAACGTGCATTTCTCCATCACCCCTTTTTGCCGGGGACGGTTTGACAGATAGGCCATATCGGGATTCAATTTATCCTTCGGAATTTGCGGCTCGGCAAAGTTAAACCGTCGGGCCCAATAGGGGCAGGCGGCTTCGCAATAGCGGCAGCCGATACACCAATTGTAATCAATAACCGTGATCCCGTCGGAATCCTGCCAGGTTGCCTTCACAGGGCAGACCTTAACACAGGGAGGATTTTTGCACTGATGGCATTGCACCGGCATGTAATAAGATCCTTTCTCGGGCACGGATTTGACATCGTAATCATGATCGCCCTTTTCCATGTCATTGGTGCCCTGCGGCATCTTTAAAACACGGATGTACTGGATCTCGGGACTGCGTGATAGATTGTTTTCGGCGACACAGGCATGCACGCATTTGCGGCATCCGATACAACGGGACAAGTTGAGAGCATAAGCAAATTCAACGCCGTTCATAGCCTTGATATCCCGGACGCGGGCCTTAACATGATATTTCTTTTCAACCTTGCGGGTAATACGCTCAAGAACTTTTTCCATTTCCTTGGCAGACAATTCTTTGTAATGCTTTTGA
>CBDUYP010000217.1:0-2253 GCA_965371485.1 uncultured bacterium | reverse complement strand
TGGGTTTCTTCATTGCTCAATGATCTGGAACGTGACAACAAAGTCAGGGAGGTCGGCAAGGAGGGCAAGGCGATTTTGTACGAAGTTGTTTAATCATTTTTTTTAATGCACAATCTTGCTACGAGTAGCAAGATTTGAAAGGAGGTTGTCAGGACATTGCAGCGAAGCATTGTCTTTTTTTTTGGAATACAATGCGGCTACTCGTAGCCGCAATCTAACATGGCAGCGCTATTCTTGGAGGAGCCTAAAGGGTGGAAGGCATACAAATATGTGCGTACGCGGGAAGTGGATTTATTCTTGACACTGTAACATCTTGCTGGTACGATGTTTACAACTACCAGGAGGTGTTTAGATGACTAAGAAAGATATTGTTCTCAGGATTACAGACATGACCGGAATCAAGCAGGTCGATGTTAAAGTTATTGTTCAAAAGACATTTAATGTGATTATTGAAAGCCTGATGCGTTCTGAGAAGGTTGAATTGCGTAATTTCGGTGTTTTTAAGGTGAAAGAAAGAAAGGCGCGTTTTGGACGGAATCCGCGCACAGGAGAAAGTGTTCCTGTCCCTCCCCGCAGAGTCGTGGTTTTTAAATCCGGGCTGGAAATGAAGCAAAAGATCAGATAGTAAAGATGCAACAGGCCGCGTCTTTGCTAACCCCGCCATTCCATCACAAGAAGGAGGCGGGGTTAATATTATGACCAAGAAATTCTCCGTCCCGAGAGGGACAACAGATATCCTCCCTGATGAAATTCCTCAATGGCATGAGATTGAATCAAAGGCCCGCGATCTTTTAACCCGGCACGCTTACAAGGAAATCCGTACGCCTGCTTTTGAAGAGACCGAACTTTTTTCCCGTTCCATGGGACAGACCAGCGATATTGTTCAAAAGCAAATGCTGAATCTGGCTTCATCTAAGGCAGGGCAGGACTCCTGTGGCCTTTCTTTGCGGCCGGAAGGCACGGCATCCATTGTCCGGTCCTACATTCAACATCATCTTGCCAGGGAAGAAAATTTATCAAAACTTTTTTACATCGGCCCGATGTTCCGCGGGGAAAGACCGCAAAAGGGGCGGTTGCGGCAGTTTCATCAGATCGGGGCTGAGGCCATCGGCCCGGGATCAGCATCCCCTTATTTGGATGCCGAGATCATTGCGCTGAGTGTTAACATTCTTGAAAGCTTGCGGTTAAAGGGATTTCAGCTGAAAATCAATACGTTGGGCTCCGGGAAAGACAAGGAGTCCTTTTCCAAACATCTTCGCAAGGAACTTAAATCCGATGTGACGCATCTGTGTGATGATTGTAAGCAGAGATTTGAGCGCAATGTCTTTCGTATTCTTGATTGTAAACAGAAAACCTGCAAGGCGATTGTTGGCGCGCTAAATATCGGGCACGATCATCTTTCTGATGAAACTCAAAAATACTTTTGTCAGGTTAAAGGGGCGCTGGACAGCCTGAACATCACATATGAACAATCTCCCAAATTGGTGAGGGGTGTGGATTACTACACGCATACGGTTTTTGAGATCTGTGATTCTTCTCTCGGAAGTCAGGACGCTTTGGGTGCCGGCGGCCGTTACGGGAGTTTGGTGGCTCAGCTTGGAGGACCGGACGTTGATGCCATCGGGTTTGCTTTGGGGATAGAGCGGATATTACTGTCTGTGTCCGGATCTGGGGGGCAAACACCGGCGACGCCGTCTCTCGACGCGTATGTTATTGCCCTGGATGAGGTGTCGTTTAAAAAAGCCTTTTCAATGTTAAATATTTTGCGTCAGCAGGGAGTCGTCAGTGATATGAGTTACCGCCTTTCATCTTTAAAGAGTCAAATGCGTGTTGCGAATAAAAAAGGGGCGTGTTATGTTATTATTCTCGGTGAGGAAGAAGAAAAGAAGGGGTGTGTGACTCTTAAGATGATGGAAACAGGAAAGCAGGAAGAGGTTCTTGTGAAGGGTGAAGATTACAGCGGTTTGGTTAACAGGATTAAAAAGTGAGAGGGACAGAAAATGTTGCGTACACATACATGCGGTGAGTTAAGAAAGGAACATAAAGATCAGGAAGTTACTCTTTGCGGCTGGGTTCACAGGCGCAGGGATCATGGTAAACTTATTTTTATTGATATCCGCGACCGCTACGGGCTTACGCAGGTTGTTTTTGTTCCGTCGGTTTGTCCCGAGGCGCACGTGACAGCTCAGCAGTTGGGTCCTGAGTTTGTGGTAAAGATTACCGGCAAGGTGGGTGTCAGGCCGCCTAAGAATG
>CBDUYP010000216.1:0-2255 GCA_965371485.1 uncultured bacterium | reverse complement strand
GAAAATGTGGCGTTTGAATTTAAATCCGCCGAAGAAATTGAGCTGGCCTTTCAAAGAAAAAAACCGGCGCACATGTATTCGAGAATCAGCAACCCGACGGTCGAGGCCTTAGAACAAAGGGTTCGTGCGGTTACGGATGCAGCGGGTGTCATTGCCTTGTCCTCGGGCATGGCCGCGATTGCAAACGTGATTCTCGCAACAGCCTCTAAGGGCGACAACATTGTCACCACCAAACACCTGTTCGGCAACACCTATTCGCTGTTTGCCAATACCTTAAAAGACTGGGGACTTGAGACAAAGTTCACGGATCTGACACAGCCTGACTCTGTCCGGGATCTGATCGATGATAAAACCCGGGCGATATTCTTTGAAACCATTACAAACCCCCAGCTTGAAGTCGTTGATGTCAAAGCCCTGGCAAAGGTCGCGAAAGAAAAAGGAATCCTGCTGATCGCGGATACCACTCTCACGCCGCCGTACACGTTCAAGTCAGCGGATTTCGGCGCGGATATCGAAGTCCTTTCAAGCACGAAATACATCTCCGGCGGGGCCACCTCTGTCGGAGGCCTGCTCATCGACAACGGGAAATATGACTGGAGTAAAAATCCGAAATTGGCCAACGATGCCAAACAATTCGGCCCCTTCACGCTTATGAACACGCTCAGACGTCAGGTGTACCGCAACCTCGGATCATGCCTGTCGCCCCATTGCGCATTTTTGCAAAGCGTGGGCCTTGAGACATTACCCCTGCGGGTTGATGCCTCGTGCGCCAGTGCTCTTAAAATTGCCACATTCCTGAAGAAGAATTCAAAGATCAAGGCGGTGAATTATCCCGGGCTTAAAAGTTCACAGTATTACAAAATTGCAAAAGCACAATTCGGTGATAAACCCGGCGCCCTTTTAACCTTTGACCTGGAATCAAAAGCGCAGTGTTTCAAATTCATGAACGCGCTTAAACTCATCCGCAGGGCAACCAATTTAAACGACAACCGGACACTGATCCTGCACCCGGCATCAACCATCTTTTGTGAATACGACGATGCCCTTAAAAAAGAGATGAATGTCCGGGAAACCATGATTCGCTTGTCCGTCGGCATTGAGGACACAGACGATCTTATTGACGACATTAAAACGGCTTTAGAGGAAGTCTAAATGGACCTGACCGAAGAACAATTAGAACGCTACAGCCGCCACATCATTCTTAAGGACGTGAGTATTGAAGGACAGCAGAAAATAATGGAAAGCCGTGTCCTGATCATCGGGGCCGGCGGGCTCGGTGCCCCGGCAGCCTTGTATTTGGCTGCGGCCGGTGTGGGCACACTCGGGCTTGTTGACGGGGATGTTGTTGATTTAAGCAATCTGCAGCGGCAGGTCATTCATTTTACGCCGGATGTGGGCAAGCCCAAGGTTGTCTCTGCCAAAGAAAAGATCGAGGCAATCAATCCGGATGTCAAGGTCGTTACCTATCAGGAGAAGGCGTTGGCGCACAATATTGCGGGGCTTATTAAGGATTACGATTTTATTCTAGACGGGACAGACAACTTTCCGGCAAAGTTTCTCATCAATGATGCCTGCGTGTTGGGGAAGAAACCTTTTTCCCACGGCGGGATCCTGCGCTTTGACGGCCAAACAATGACTTACGTGCCCTCCCCGACCGGGACGAATGCCTGTTACCGTTGTGTCTTTACAAGCGCGCCGCCGCTTAATGCTGTTCCGTCCTGTTCCCAGGCAGGTGTTCTGGGGGCGGTTGCCGGAATATTGGGAACCATTCAGGCGACCGAGACGCTTAAATACATCGTGGGCAAAGGCGATCTGTTAACAAACCGTTTGCTGACCTTTAATGCCCTGGGGATGCATTTTCGGACCGTCAAGATTAAGAAAAATCCGGACTGCCCGGTCTGCGGCAAAAATCCCACCATCACAGCGCTGGCCGACGAAGAGCAGAAGGCCTGTGACCTGAAGAGATGAAAATACCGCAGGATATCGTCAATAAAATGATCGCCCACGCTGAAAAAGACACGCCGATCGAGGCGTGCGGATATTTGGCAGGAAAAGACGGCATTGTCAGCCGTCACTTTGAATTAACCAATACCGACAAGAGCAAGGAACATTTCGCATTTGACCCCAGGGAACAATTCGCAACCGTAAAAGAAGCCCGGGACAACGGACTTGAACTCTGTGCCGTTTATCACAGTCACCCGGAAACACCGGCCCGACCCTCGGACGAAGACATCAAACTGGCGTACGATCCTAAT
>CBDUYP010000215.1:0-2261 GCA_965371485.1 uncultured bacterium | reverse complement strand
TTGGACAACATGCCTGTGGGGCAAATGAAAAAAGCTGTTCTCTTAAACAAAAAATACAAAACATCCTGTATCCTTGAGGCATCAGGGGGCATTCATTTAAAAAACGTCCGGTCGATTGCCGCAACCGGAGTCAACCGTATCTCGGTCGGGGCCTTGACCCATTCCCCAAAAGCGGTTGATTTTTCCATGGAAATGACGGCCGCATCATGAAATTTCTGAAACAAAAATTCGTCCTATTTTCTGTTCTCTTCTTCATCACGTTATCCCCCTGTGCCCATGGTGAAAGCAAGCTCTTTCGTCAAACCATTTTCGACGACAAACTTCTCCTGAACGGCTACGCGGAAAAATACGACACCGAGTCTAAGGAAATATTACTCGCCATGATCAAGGACGAGACCCTTGGTCCCTTCAAAATGGCGGCAGCCGTACGGGTCTTTAAAGAAACCTACAGCCAGGAAGTTTTCTCACGGGAAAAAAGAATCATCATAAAAATCCTCCTGCGCCGTCTCAACAGAACGAGTTCCCCGTTTGTCCAGGTCGAGATCATGCACACCCTTTGCCGGATGGACCGGTACAAATATTTCAAATCCATGGCTCCCGCCTTGATTCTAAAATTAAATCACTACAATTCCACCGTGAATGAACTGGCCTACACGGCGGTTGACGATGTTATTGTCACGGGAAATAACCGCACGCGGGAGGCCAGGATCGTCTTTAATACCCTGCGCAAAATCCTGTTTTTGTCCCGCAGGCGCCTGGCCGACATCACCGAACCGGATGCCCGGCTCAAACAAAAACTTAAAATACTGCGCTGGTCCATCAAGGTTCTGGGAAGTCAAGAGCTTAAAAGACTGCCCAAGGAAGTCATCAACCTGCTCTAATGTCCCTTCAACCCTTTACATTTCATGCCCCTTCAAGCCTTAAGGAAGCGCTGAAACTTCAGACGGAACTTGATGATGCCCAGATCCTGGCCGGAGGGACATTTCTGTTAAACCGCCTCAAATTATTCAAAAAAAAAGGGATCAAGACGCCTCAAAACATCATCGGACTGCGCAAGGTCAATGAGCTGAAAGGTATTCATCTTGACGGAGATACCCTCATCATCCGGGCCATGACAACGATCCGTGAGTTGTTTGACTCTCCGCTGTTAACCGGAAATTTTTCTGTCCTTAAAACCGTCTGCCGCAACATCGCCACCACCCCCATCCGGAACATGGCCACTGTCGGCGGCAATCTGACCTGCCGCTACACCTGGACCGAGATGGGTATCGTGATGATGGCGTTAGATGCAAAGATGCATTTTATCGGACCCGGCGGAAAAGAGGAGGTCATCACAACAGAAGACTTCTTTAAAAAAGAGGCCAAAACCGATAAAATCTTTTCCCATATCTCGATAAAAAAAGACACGTCCTGTAGCGCAAGTTATTGCCGCGTCAAGAAAACACTGCACGTGGATATCCCCTTGTTAGCGGTTTGTATTAAAACCGGTTTTAGCAAAAATCACCTTTGCCACGCGCGTGTTGCTGTTAACAACGGAATTGCCTTTGCCCAGCGGGATCATGTCCTGGAAGATTTCCTCAATAATGCTTCCTGCAACAAGCAAACTGCCGAGGAGGCCTGCGATCATTTAGACACACCACTTTACGACACACGCAGCGATGATTACAAAAAATACATATTCCGCGTGAGTATCAAAAACGCGCTGAGGGAATTACTGGAAAACAGAAAGAAATGACAACGCTCTTCATTAACAAAAAAGAATACGCCCTTGATTTAAAGGGACACGAAACCCTTCTTGAGGTGTTGCGCGATTCTGTAGGACTGACAGGGACAAAGACGTCCTGCACTGAGGCCGAATGCGGGGCGTGCACGGTGATCATTAACGGAAAATCCGTGCTGGCCTGCATCACCTTGGCCTGTGACGTCGCCGGCGATAAAATCACAACCATTGAAGGGCTGGCTGACGGTGAAAAACTTCACCCGGTACAGCAGGCCTTCCTGGACAAAGGGGCTGTGCAATGCGGATTCTGCATTCCCGGAATGATCATGTCATCCAAGGCCCTACTCGATGAAAATCCTCGGGCTTCAAAAGAAGAAATCCAATCTGCCCTTAACGGAAATCTCTGCCGGTGCGCCGGTTATTTAAAAATTGTTGATGCCGTCCAACAGGCCGGACGGTAAATGAAGAAGTCATGAAAACCCCGGATAAAAAATTTGTCAATCCCGTTGGAAAAAGCGTGCCGCGCATTAACGGCCGCGGC
>CBDUYP010000214.1:0-2277 GCA_965371485.1 uncultured bacterium | reverse complement strand
ATTTCGACATGCTGTGAAAACGGCTTAAAAGGTCATCGACCGTCAAGCGCTCAACACCGAACTTCCGGATGGTGATCATCGGACCTGTCAGAGATAACGGCGGAATGATAGCATTAAAACGGGAACCGTCGGGAAGCCTGGCATCTACCATGGGGACGGACTCATCAATGCGGCGTCCCAGCGGCGCGACAATACGGTCGATAATAGCGCGCATCTGCTGGTCGGAAACAAATTTTTTGTTTGTCAAAAAAAGTTTCCCGTTTTTCTCAATATAAAGCGTATCCTTACTATTAACCATAATGTCGGTAACGTCCGGATCGGCAAGAAACTCCTCTAAGGCCCCCAACCCCAAGGCCTCGTCGACAATCTCCTTAACAAGACGGGAGCGCTCTTCATGAGACGCTATCAGCGCCCCTTTTTCTTCATGGAGAAGATTCCCCACAATCTTTTTAGCGGATTCCTTGAGCTCCTGCGCCTTTTTAGGGTCACCGAGAATCTCCGGAGTCAGATCTTCAACATGCAATTGCTCAACCAATTTCTCATGGATCTTCTTTTTTAAAGAAACAACTTCGTCTTCCTGGTCATACGCACCGCTATCGGCGGGGCCTTCCCCGAGAACATGTTGCTGCGAGATGCCGAGCTTTTCCCAAAATTGACCGGGTTTTTCCAGGCGGTCGCTTGTACGCTCTCTCGTGATATCCGCGGCCCGGACAAAGATATCTTCTTTTTTAAAATCATTGACCATTCGCGCAAAGGCTTCTGTAATCGGCCCCCGGGGAGAATCAACCACGCAGGGAACACCTCTGTTGAGAGCTGTTCCGACGGCCCGTCCATCCGACGGGATTCGGGAAAATATTTCAATAGATAAAGCAGACCGGACTTCCTGCCAGGGCACCCCTCCCCGGCTTTCCGCGCGATTGAGAATCAACTTAAGCATGTTGAGAGGGAAATGCAGGTTCTGAAGCAAATCCAGGCACCATTTAATCTGATAGACAGCCAAAACATCCGGGGTTGCCACGAGAAGAATAAGATTGGAATGGTCTAAAACCGTAAGAAGAGTTTCACTAAAAGATTTTCCGGCATCCACAATAATGTAGTCATAAATCATGGCAGCCTTTTTTAAAAAAGGCTTAATATTATCAGGCGTGATGTGCCCTGCCTGTTTGGTATGAATGATCGCGGGAAGAAAGTCAAGACCGCATGAATGGGAAGTGACAAATTTTTTGATAACCTCAGGATCTTTTGTTTTCTCAATTTGCGCCAGGAGATTAACAAGGGCGTGACGGGGAGCGAGATTCAGCATCCTGGCCATATCATGACCGGCCTGAAAATCAATGTCCAACACCAGCGTCCGGCGGCCGGATAAGGCAAGGGTCGCGGCTAAATTAACAGCAATAAAAGTCTTTCCTACGCCTCCTTTATTGCTAAAGACCGTGATCGTTTTGGATTGCATATCAACGCATATTCCCGGAGCTTCCGATACTATAGACAATAGGAATCGTGATCACCAACTCTTCCAAACTTAATTCCGCAGGAAACGGATCGAACGGCGCAAGTATTTGCGTTGTATCAACGGCATTGTTGTCAAACATATCATGCCCTGAAGATTCTTTGACAGAGAGATCGCTCAGCGTCCCGTCGCTCAAGACAACTAACGTCAACGTCACGGTCCCTTCCCATCCGCGTTGTTTAGCTTCATAAGGAAAAGAAACAGCCTGCGAAATTCTCTGTTGTATAGATTGCGCGTACATTGTTGTGCTGTAAGAGATATCTTCTCCTGTGATGTCTGACAACGGCCCTTCTCTCATGTCAAAAATTTCATCTAAGCTCTCTATTTCCCAGGCCCCTGTTTCTTCAAAATTCTCATCCGCTTGTATCTCCGCCATGACATCTTCAAATTTCTCCTTTGTTATGACGGCTTCATCCTCAACACCCAACGCCTGCGGCTTAGCCGGCTCAACTATTTTTTTAACCACCATCACGGCCTTCTCTTCCTTTTCTTGTGTCATGATCCGGGGCGTCATGGCAATGACCACCTCTAAATCTGTTTCCGGCGAATCTGTTTTACGAAATATCCATCCTGCAAGCGGAAGTTTGCTTAAAAACGGAACACGGGTAACTGTCTTTGCATGATTTGTCTTGATAAGTCCGGCGATAACAATGGTTTGCCCATCATTCAGGAAGAGTTTTGTTTGCATGGTTCTTGTTGTATAGCCGACATCGTCGCCAACCTTCGTTGATTGATCGACATCTTTGATATCAACATCTAAGGTTATG
>CBDUYP010000213.1:0-2280 GCA_965371485.1 uncultured bacterium | reverse complement strand
CAATTTCCGGATGGTTGATATTAGCCGGAATGAATGCCCGGCCACAGGCGACCTCGTCGCGTACGAACTGCGGGCTGCAGCGCTCGCGGATGGCAATAAATTCCATCTCCGGCGTAATGATTCCCTGCCGGGCATAATGCATTTGTGTAACATTCTTGCCGGGTTTGGCACGCAAAGTTTTTTTGGGTTTTTCCTGGGCCTCAACATCTTGGCGGTTGATGATCCATGGCCTTCGCAATTCCATAAGACCACGGGCCATGTCGATGTTAATATCCGGATCTGTGTAGGGGCCGGATGTGTCGTAAAGGGTGACAGGTGGAGTCGGCGGGGATTGCCGGACTTCCCGAAAAGGAACCCGGATATCTTTATGGATGTTCCCGTTTTGATATGTTTTTTGTGATCCGGGAAGCGGGCGGTAATTCGGATCTTGGTTTTTATCAGAAGGTGTCATTTATTTTAGCCACTTAATGGAACAGCCCATAGACGGCTTCTGGTCTTTGGAAACCTCAAGGCCGGAGGCATGATTATTTAAGGCTTCTTTTAACTCTTCGCGCGTGACTTGTGCTTCGTCCTGCCAGTTATCATCAATACGCCCGTGATAGATTAATTTTTGATCTTTATTGAAGAGATAAATATCCGGCGTGCATTGGGCCTTGAAACTTTTCGCGACTTCCTGTTTCTCGTCAATCAAATACGGAAAGTCAATCCCCCACTCCTTGATTTTTTTGATCATCTCGTCGGGGGAGTCTTCCGGATAATCCGGGTTGATATTCGGATTAATCGCGATGGTGTTGATGCGCATGCCTTTGGCATATTGGGCCAAACGGACCAGCCGCGGCCAGACCGCGATGGCATAGGGACAATGATTGCAGGTAAAGGCCACAAGAAGCCCTCTCTCGCCGAATTGATCCGTACTTTTGTAACCTTTTCCTTTGGTATCTTTGATTTCAAAGGCTGGGATTTTTGTTCCCAACGGGACTAAAATGGATTCTAACAGTGCCATATTTTCCTCCGATTCCGTTTTAACATAACCCCATTGTATTCAAATCATATCAATGAGTCAAATAACATTTGCATAGATCGGGGTGTTACGCTAAACTTTTAATCATTATATATTTATATTAACGTATCGGAAAATGAATCAGTGCATGATAGATTGAATAAGCATATACCGTGCTCGACGCGCCTTTTAAGGGAAGCCGGGCTACCCTGCCTTTCCTTGATTTTACCAGAGGAAGGCTGGGTGCACCGGCTTCTTCTAAATTTAAGGAAAGCCGGGCTAGCTGCGCGCGGCATATGCTTATTCAATCTATCATACTTATTGCAGAGGAGGATTTTATGAGCATACCTGAAAATGTCATTTTGAAGCAAATGCAAGTCGGGTTGATGGGGAATTATATTTATTTTATCGGCGATAAAGCATCCGGTCAGGTTGCGGTGGTTGATCCGGCATGGGATGCGGATTTTCTGTGTGCTGAGGCCAAAAAGAACGGATACGAGATCACGCATATCTTTCTCACGCATGGTCATCAGGATCATGTCAATGCTGTGGACGCACTGTTAGCCACGCACGATATTCCTGTCATTATCTCAAAGCACGAGACCGGCATTTCCACCAGGGAATGGAAACGCGTACAAACGGTCGACAACGGTGATAAACTTAAAGTCGGAAGTCTTGAGTTTGAATGTCTCCACACCCCCGGACATACACAAGGCGGCCAATGTTTTAAATATAATGACATTCTCATCACCGGCGATACCCTTTTTGTCGATGGATGCGGCCGGTGTGATTTTTCCGGTGGGGATGCCCGCGTCATGTACAACACCCTTTATCATGTTCTGTTGAAACTTCCCGAAACAACCGTGATCTATCCGGGGCACAATTATGGGCCTACCCCCTGTGCAACCCTCGCGTCTCAAAAGAAGACCAATCCTTATCTTCAATGCCAAAGCATGGAAGAATTTCTCCGGCAACGGATGGGAATGGCCATCTAAATGAGAACGATCTTAAAGCGTCATCCCTATATTCTCATCTTCGGCATCTTGCAGCTTTTTTTTTCGGCTCCGGGGCAGACCTTTCTTATCGCGATCTTCGTCCCATACATTTTTAAGGAAATGGGTGTCTCCATGAGCCTGTTTGCCGGACTTTACTCGGCAGCCACCCTGACAGCCTCACTTCTGTTGAATCCTGCCGGACGTCTGATTTACAAATATGCCATCAACAATATTATTTTCGTGGTGACGCTATCCATGGCTGCCGGGTGCTGGCTTTTGGCCGGA
>CBDUYP010000212.1:0-2301 GCA_965371485.1 uncultured bacterium | reverse complement strand
GTTGAAACATAAACTCCGCAGGGAAACGCTCACAATTACGCTTAACTTGCCTATTAAGATATTTTGTCTCCACGCCGTACAATTCCGCAAGATCCCGATCAACTATGACCTTGTGTTCTCGAACAAAAAAGATTCTCTCTTCAATTGTACCGCCAATAATTAATGATTTCATGTTGTCCACCTCCATATTGTCCGTTTAGAAATAATTTTACCGATAAGATTTTTTCCGCTTTTTAAGATCGCAAACTGCGATCTTAAAGCATCTATCTCCTTCCTTCTTCACTGAACTTTAATAAACGGGGCGATTTTTTTGTAGGTTGAGGGGCCGATGCCTTTGATGTTTTTTAATTGGTCAACTGTCCGGAACTTGCCGTGTTGACGGCGATGTTGGATGATCTCTTCTGCCCGCACCTTCCCTATATAAGGGATCTCTACGAGTTGCTTAAAATCTGCTGTGTTAATATCAACTTTCTTATACAAACGAGACGTGGTTCCGTCTGGACTATCTATCAAATTAACCATCCTGCTCAGCCGCGGATTCTTTTTAAAGACATACTGCAACACGGATCCGGCGAACATGATGAAGGACAAACAGATCAGGACCAACCGCTCCTGCTTGGTGAGGTTGAGCATGGGAATTCATTCTACTAGGGGGTATTTATTAAAAAATCGGGGTGGGGGGAAAACGGGGAACTATGAACAAGAGAATATTATCAAGCGCCGAAAGAGCTGTCAAACTAAATTCTAAAATAGCCGAGTCCCGCTAGAGGCGGGACCGGCCTATTTTATACCACAATGCTGACTAACTTATTGGGGACAACGATGAATTTCTTGACGGGTTTTTCTTGAAGGTGCTTGCGGATTTTTGCGTCAGCGAGGATGGTTTCTTTAAGCCGGCTCTCAGGGGTATCAGGGGGAAGATGGAATTTTCCGCGCATCTTTCCGTTGATCTGTACCACGATCAGAACCGTTTCCTGTTGTAAGGCTGCCTCCTGAACCTGTGGCCACGGGACTTTGACGATACTCTCTTCCTGGCCTCCTGTCATCTGCCACAATTCTTCACAAATATGCGGGGTTAACGGCGCAAGCAATACAATAACCGTTTTGACGGCCTCATTCAACAACGTCTGCTTGCGGGGGTCATCTTTGATTTCATATTTCTCAATTCTATTCATTAATATCATGATCTGACTGATGGCTGTATTGAATTTGAAACCTTCTGACATGTCCGTCGTGACCTTTTTGATGCAAAGATTCCGTTCCCGTTCGAGGGCTTTGTCCTCTTTGTCTAAAATCCCCCCTATCCCCCCTTTTTCAAAGGGGGGGACGACTTCATTCCTCTCCCCTCTTTCAAAGGGGGGGAGGACTTCATTCCTCTCCCCTTTTACAAAGGGGGGGACGTATTTGTTCTCAACGGCATTCCAGACACGGTTTAGGAATTTCCATGAACCGTCAATGGCATTATCATTCCATTCCAGCGGATCTTCGGGCGGCGCGGCAAAAAGAATACATAAACGCAATGCATCTGCCCCGTACTTTTCAATCACAGCATCCGGGTCAACGGTATTGCCTCTGGATTTTGACATGACCTCCCCGTCTTTTAAGACCATGCCCTGCGTTAAAAGCCGGTCAAACGGTTCTGCCATAGTGATAAGCCCAAGGTCTTTGAAAAATTTCGTGAAAAATCTTGAATAAAGAAGATGCAAAATCGCGTGTTCAATCCCGCCGATGTATTGATCCACCGGCATCCAATAGGCAGCCCTCTCCTTGTCAAAAATGCGGTTGCTATCCTGCGGCGAACAATACCGCAGATAATACCAGGACGAATCAAAGAAAGTTGCCATGGTGTCGGTTTCCCGACGGGCATCTTTTTGGCACTTCGGACACTTTGCATTCACAAATTCCGGGCAATGGGACAGGGGGCTTCCTTTTTCACCGGTCATCTTGATATCTTCAGGTAATACTACAGGCAATTGATCCTCTGTGACCGGAACCGTGCCGCAGGCCTCACAATAAATCACCGGAATCGGCGTACCCCAGTAACGCTGACGGGAAATCAACCAATCCCGCAGACGCCAGTGAACCGTGATCTTGCCCATGCCTTTCTTTTGCATCCAGTCAGCGATTTTCTTTTTTCCCTCTTCACTCGAAAGCCCGTCGAATTGTCCGGAATTTACCTGCACCCCGTCTCCTTCGTAAGCTGTTTCACTTTGCACACCGTCGGTTTGGGACGGCTGAATCACGACTCTTACCGGCAACTTGTGTTCTGCGGCAAAAAGAAAATCACGCTGGTCATGCGCC
>CBDUYP010000211.1:0-2312 GCA_965371485.1 uncultured bacterium | reverse complement strand
ACGGGTATAAGACGTATTGGTCTTCCGCTGAAAGAAAAGGATACAGCGGTGTAGCGGTTTTTACCAAGAAGGAGCCCAAGTCGGTCCAGGAGGGGTTGGGGATCAGCGAATTTGACACCGAAGGCCGTACGTTGATCCTTGACTATGGAGAGTTTATCCTGTTTAATATCTATTATCCCAACGGCGGAAGCGGGAACAAGAGGGTCCCTTTTAAAATGGCATTTTATGAGGTGTTCATGGAAAAGGTTGAGAAACTGAAAAGGCAGAAGAAGAAAGTCATTATCTGCGGTGATGTCAATACCGCCCATACGGAAATCGACCTTGCCCGTCCCAAAGAGAACGCGAAAAACACCGGATTCCTCCCGGAAGAAAGGGCCTGGATCAGTAAATTTATTAACGCGGGATACGTCGACGCGTTTCGGTATTTTCACCAGGATCCGGGGCATTACACATGGTGGGATTATAAAACACGGGCCAGAGAGCGGAATGTCGGCTGGCGGCTTGATTATTTTTTTGTAACACAAAATCTGCTTGTGAAACTCAAAGAAGCCTTTATTCTTAAAGATGTGCTGGGCTCGGATCATTGTCCCGTTGGGGTCGACCTACAAGGAGGGTTACGCCATGCCGCAAAGACACACGGATAAATTGTTGCCTATCAAATCCATTATGACCAAAGAAGTAAAAACCGTCCATCCCGACACCTCGATTTTTGATGCCATGCGGCTGCTGCCGAAATATCAAATCAGCGGCCTTCCGGTTGTCGATGAGGAGAACACTCTTGTCGGGATATTAACGGAAAAGGACGTTCTCAAGGTCCTGACAAAGGAGAAGGTATCGTATCATGACACGGTCCGTGATTACATGACAAAAAGGGTGGTGTCTTTTAAGGACGATGCCAGCGCCCTTGCGGTTTGCCGGTTTTTCCAACGGAATCCCATCCGGCGTGTTCCGATTGTCCATGATGGAAAACTTATCGGGGTTGTCAGCCGGCGCGACATTATTTGTCTGATTCTCGAAGCCAAAAGCAATTTTGCGTCTTATCGATTTAGTTGAGGAGGAAATTATGGAAAACTCGACGGTAAATGTGTTGTTGGAAGAAAACCGTGTTTTTACACCGAGTGAGGAATTTAAGTCACAGGCCTCAATCAGGGACGAGTCCATTTACGCGCAGGCAAAGCAGGACCGGCTGAAATTCTGGGCCCAATGGGCCAAGAAACTTGACTGGATTAAACCGTGGGATACGATTTTGGAATGGAAGCCGCCTTTTGCCAAATGGTTTATCGGAGGGAAGCTCAATGCCTCGGCCAACTGCCTCGATCGTCATATTAAAAACGGACTGGGACAAAAAACCGCGATCATCTGGGAGGGAGAGCCCGGAGAGGTTAAAAATTTAACCTATCAGGACGTCTATAATGAGGTTAATAAATTTGCCAACGCGATGAAAGACCTCGGTGTTGTGAAGGGTGACCGTGTCGCGATTTATTTGCCCATGATCCCTGAGGCTGCTTATGCCATGCTGGCCTGCGCGCGCATCGGGGCGGTTCATACGGTTGTCTTCGGCGGATTCAGCGCGCAATCTCTTAAAGACCGGATTATGGATTCGCAAGTCAAATTACTCATTACGGCTGACGGAGGTTACCGGCGGGGAAAAATCATTCCTTTAAAGGAGACATCGGATCAGGCTTTAGAAGGATGCCCCTCTGTCGAGAACATGATCGTTGTCCAACGAATTAAGAATGACGTTGAGATGAAGACCGGCCGGGATCATTGGTATCATGAATTGATTGCCCAAGCGGATGATTATTGTGAGCCTGAAGCCATGGATGCGGAGGACATGCTGTTTATTTTGTATACATCCGGAACCACGGGCCAGCCCAAGGGGATTATCCATACCACCGGGGGTTACATGACCGGGGTCGCGGCAACAACACAATGGGTTTTTGATATCAAGAAAAAGGATGTTTTCTGGTGCACGGCCGACGTGGGCTGGATCACGGGACACAGTTACATCGTCTACGGCCCCATGGCGAACGCGGCCACACAGGTGATGTATGAGGGGTCTCCGGATTATCCTGAGAGAGACCGTTTCTGGAAGATTGTTGAAAAGCATAAAGTTTCAATCTTTTATACCGCGCCCACAGCTATCCGTGCTTTTATGATATGGGGAACACAGTGGCCAGAGGGGAGTGACCTTTCAAGTTTAAGACTTTTGGGAAGTGTCGGCGAGCCGATCAATCCGGAGGCATGGATATGGTATCACAAAAATATCGGCCGCGAAAAATGTCCCATCGTTGACACCTGGTGGCAGACCG
>CBDUYP010000210.1:0-2318 GCA_965371485.1 uncultured bacterium | reverse complement strand
AGAACTGGACGGTTGTTAATATCACCAGCAGTGGTGTTGAAATCAATCTTCAAGACGCGACTTTTACGATCGGACCCTGATGGAGACAAGATGATGCGATATAAAAAGACTCGACCTGGCGGTCTCGTAACTTTTTATGCCCGCGTAGGAATTTCAAAGAAATTCCTATGCTATAGAATCCTGCTTTTTATACTCTGTTTTGCCATAGCATTCCCGTGTGCCCGGGGTGCCCGGGCAGCTGACATTCATATTGATACATCCAGTCCCTTTATCTACCCGGAATATTCTAAAAAGATTTCAATGGATTTCCAGGATGCCCTTCTGGTTAATGTCCTTAAAATTTTTTCCCGGCAGAGCGATTTGAATTTAATCACCTCCGAGGATATCGCGGATAAACGCGTTACGGTATATCTCGATAATGTTTCCGTTGACGAGGCCCTCGAACAGGTCCTGCGCGCGAATAATCTAACCTATGAAATCCAGGGCGACAGTGACATTTATATCATTAAACCTTCCCCGCAACCCGCTGTCGAATTAATAACGCGGGTCTATCGGCTCAAACACGCGGCAGTGAGTTCTTCCAAAATACGCAAGACTTTAAAAATCGAAACAGGGGCGGGTGTTGAAATCGAGGCTGACGAGGACGCGGAAACGATTGGGATAACGGCCGCGATCAGCGGGATTCTGACTTCTGATGGAAAAATTATCGAAGACCCGCGGACAAACAGTCTTATTATTACGGATATTGCCGGTAATTTCCCCCATATCGAACGGACCATTGCCCGGCTCGATGTCCCGGTGGTACAAATTCTCATAGAACTGGAAATGCTTGAAGTCACCAAGGGTACTGCTGATCTCATCGGGCTTAAGATAGGAAGCACCCCATTAACCTTTACCGGCGGCCAACGTGAATCCCTTTTTCCCTGGAATGAACAGATGCTTCGCGGCCGAGAACGGATTGATGCTCCCAATTACACCATGGGAACCCTCAATGCCAGCGGGCTTACGGCAACACTCCAATTCATAAGAACGCAAACAGATACAAAGACCCTGGCCCGTCCCCGGATTCTGACATTAAACCATGAACCGGCCCAAATCAAGATAGCCACCGACGAGGCGATCGGATCAGCAACAAATACAAGTTCGTCCGAGGGAACATCGACACAATCCGTAGAGGCCGAACGGGTGGAAACAGGAATCTCTCTTACCGTAACACCCCAGGCCAATACGCTCACAGGTGAAATCATCATGGCTGTTGTCCCGAAAGTTACCATCGCCCGTACCGGGGGAACATTCAACGCGATAACCTTTAAAGATCCGGAAGAACGGGCATCCCAATCCATCTTGCGCGTACAAAGTGGTGATACGATCGTTATCGGCGGATTATTACGGACAGACATCTCAAATACAACAACAAAGATTCCTTTCCTTGGGAGCATCCCTTTTATCGGCAGGGCATTCCGGCATAACGACAAATCCATCACAGAAAAGGAACTCATTATCTTTATCACCCCGCACATTCTGGATGAAATACCCCGCTCAAGGGGACAAGGACAGCTACCTTCACCGCGTACAGCACAAAAACAGGAAATCCCTTTTAGACTCAAACAATTAAAAGAGATTGAGAAAGAATTTTCCATTATTGAAAAACAAGCATTCTAAGGAATACATGTCTTCATGATCCATTTGAAATTAGGAAAAATCCTGCTCCAACAGGGTCTCCTCACCGAGGATCAACTCAAAGAAGCCCTCCATGCCCAAAAAAAAGGGGCAGGACGTCTCGGAGAAGTCCTCATTAAAACCGGTCTTTTATCCGAGGATGATATTGCAACTGCCCTGTCCAAACAACTCAATATCCCCCGGGCCGACAGGAAAAATAATCTGCTTCAGCCCATGTCCGATCAAAACCTGGAAAAAATCGTCCCTTTTGACTTTGCAAAGGCTCACCTCGTCCTGCCGCTCTCCAAAGAGGGAAAGGCCCTGACCTGTGCTGTGGCCGACCCGTTGGACCTGCTTATGCACGACAATCTGAAGATGATCACAGAATGTGATATCCATTTCGTTATGGCAACACAAAGCGACATCCTCGCAAGCATCAAAAAATTTTACACATCGACCCGGGCTGACTTTATGCAGAGCTCTTTGGGTTATCCGTCCCCGAAAACAACTTCAAAGTCATCCACTCCGTCCGCATCCACTTCCCCGGACACACAGGACACAAATGTGGATGAATTAATTGAGAAGGCGGAAGAAGCACCTGTTGTTAAACTCGTGGACATCATTATCCGTCAGGCAATTGAACAAAAAGCCAGCGACAT
>CBDUYP010000209.1:0-2370 GCA_965371485.1 uncultured bacterium | reverse complement strand
CTTTGGAGAGGTGGCAGAGTGGTTGAATGCAACTGACTGCTAATCAGTTGTCCGGCGTAAGCTGGACCTCGGGTTCGAATCCCGGCCTCTCCGTTTTCGTTATCATCCCATCAAATCCCCAAATATGATAAGTCAGGATCACGTTCTTAAGATTGCCGCGGCACTTAACCTTGACTCTAAAAAAGTACGGGCCACGGTTGAACTGCTTGATCATGGGGCAACCGTGCCGTTTATTTCCCGATACCGCAAGGAGGCCACCGGGGGATTGAACGAGGTGGCGGTTACGGCGATACGTGATCGCATCGCCCAGCTTCGGGAATTGGATAAGCGCCGCACTACCGTGATCGCAACGATTGAAAAGCAGGGCAAGCTCACCGATGATCTCAAAGACAAAATCCTTAAGGCTGACTCTTTAAGTCTCCTCGAAGATATTTATCTCCCTTTTAAACCTAAACGCCGGACCCGGGCAACCGTGGCCAAAGAAAAAGGTCTGGAACCTTTGGCGGAATTTATCTTTGAACAGAATAAGGATGATGTAGAAAAAGAGGCGCTTAGATACATCCATGAAGAGAAGAAGGTGAAGACCAAAGAGGATGCCCTTTCGGGTGCCCGGGATATTATTGCTGAATGGGTCAACGAGAATACGGACACGCGTGCCCAAATGAGGAAGTTGTTTTTTGAGAAGGGTAAATTCAAGTCCGCTGTTATCCGCGGCAAGCAAAAGGATGGAAAGAATTACAAGGATTACTTTGATTGGGAAGAGGATGTCTGCCGTGTTTTGTCGCATCGGATTCTCGCTGTCCGCCGGGGAGAGAAGGAGGGTTTTCTCTCGTTAAAGGTGACGGTTCCCGAGGATGAGGCTCTGAAAATATTGGAAGATCACTTCCTCAAAGGTAACGGCCCTGCCTCTGATCAGGTGCGGATGGCGGTTCATGACGGTTACAAGCGGCTTCTTTCGTGTTCCATGGAAACAGAGACCCGCGTGGCAGCTAAAAAAGAGGCGGACAAAGAGGCTATTGCGGTGTTTTCCAAAAATCTCCGCCAACTGCTCATGGCTCCTCCTTTGGGACAGAAGAATGTTATGTCCATCGACCCCGGTTACCGCACGGGATGTAAAGTGGCGTGCCTTGATTCGCAGGGGCAATTTTTAGAGCATGACACAATTTATCCCGCGAAAGAGGGACGGCATTTCGAGGAAGGGGCGCGCATCATTAAGGGGTTATGCCAACGGCACAAAGTGGAATTTATTGCGATCGGCAACGGAACGGCCAGCCGTGAAACAGAATCCTTTATCCGGAAGATCGGTTTGCCCGGTGATATTCACATTGTTATTGTCAATGAGAGCGGGGCTTCGATTTATTCGGCTTCTCCCGCGGCGAGGGAGGAATTTCCCGACCAGGATGTCACTATCCGCGGCGCTATTTCTATCGGACGCCGGTTAATGGATCCGTTGGCCGAACTGGTGAAGATTGATCCCAAATCCATCGGTGTCGGACAATACCAGTATGATGTTGACCAGAAATCGTTGAAGCAAAGTTTGGATGATGTCGTCAGCAGCTGCGTTAATTGCGTCGGGGTCGAACTGAACACCGCCAGCAAACAATTGCTGTCGTATGTGTCGGGGCTGGGTCCCGCGCGGGCGGGAGCGATTGTTGATTACCGTAATAAGCATAAGGCCTTTCATTCAAGGGAGGAATTGTACGAAGTCCCCAGACTCGGGGCCGGGGCCGTTGAGCAGGCTGCCGGATTTCTGCGCATCCGAAACGCAGACAATGTCCTGGATGAAAGCGCGGTTCATCCGGAAAGTTATGAAATCATTTATGCCATGGCGAATGATCTCGGCTGCCGCGTGCAGGAATTCATAAGAGACGAATCCCTGCGGGAGCGGCTTGATCTTAAGAAATACGTTACGGATAAAACCGGCCTTGTGACATTGACGGATATTTGCAATGAATTGGCCAAGCCGGGACGTGATCCCCGGGAGCAATTTGAGGTCTTCCGGTTTAACGAAAAGGTTGCCGCGCCTGAGGATCTGAAGCCGGGGATGAAACTTCCCGGGATTGTGACCAATGTTACGAATTTCGGGGTGTTTGTCGACGTTGGTGTTCATCTTGACGGGCTTGTCCATATCAGTCAACTTTCACAACGTTATATCAAAGATCCTCATGAGATTGTCCGCGTGCACCAGAAGGTACAGGTTGCTGTCATTGAGGTTGATTTAGAGAGAAAACGCATTGCGCTGTCTATGAAGAAAGATTCCGTTGAAATAAGTGCGTCGATGAGTTCAAAAGAAGTCTATTAAAATTTAGAATACTTATAATAGTGAAGAGAACAATGAAAAAATCGTGGTTTAGCATCTGCCAGGGTATT
>CBDUYP010000208.1:0-2443 GCA_965371485.1 uncultured bacterium | reverse complement strand
CCGTTAATCCCGATTTTTGCTTTCACTTTCTTTACCCCTTTCTTAGATACTCCGCCGCTTTCGACGGAGAAGTTCGTACCATATAAAAACCCGTACCCCATTCAAATCCGGCTTCCCGGGCAAGCTGCGGGACAATCTCAATATGCCAGTGGAAGCTTTTTTGATCTCCTGAATTGACCGGTGCCACATGAAGATAAAAATTATATGCAGGATCGTGCAGACATCCCTTCAACCGGGACAACATCTCCTTCAGAATACCGGCGAGATCGAGACGTTCCTCGTCGGATAATGAACAAAATTCGCAATCGTGACTCTTCGGCAAAATCCAACTTTCAAACGGATACCGGGGAACATAAGGACAAAATCCGAAAAAAGAATCATTTTCCGTGATAATACGCTCTTTGTCCTCACGCTCCTGCTGCATCATATCACAATAAACACACCGGCCGCGATAATTGTAATAAGCGCGCGCTCCTTCCAATTCTTCCAGAACGAATTTGGGGATCATCGGCAAAGCAATCAACTGGCTGTGGGTATGCTCCACAGAGACCCCGGCGGATTCCCCGTAATTCTTAAAAATCATAATATACTTAAATCGTTTATCTTTGGCAAGACTTAAAGAACGGTTCTGGTACACCCGGATCACGTCAACGATTTCTTCTACGGTCAGGTCTACAAGCTGTTTGTGGTGATCCGGACTCTCAATAAGAACCTCATGCGCCCCGATCCCGTTGGACATATCATAAATCCCGATACCGTGCTTATCCAAATCTCCTTCAATCCTCAGCGCCGGAAATTTATTGGGAACGGCACGCACAGACCAACCCGGGGTATTGGGCCCGGTTCCTTCACGCCGGATCGCATCAACCTCCGGCGGCGTTTGTTGTTCGCGCCCCGGACAAAACTGGCACGTTGCCGCGTGCCGGGGCGTATGGTCTTCCCTGTCATAATCCGAGGGCTTAAGGGAATTCTTTTTTGTCTCAACGATCACCCAGCGTCCTATGATCGGGTCGCGCCGCAACTGCGTCATTTATACCTCCACTCCCCTTAAAAACTCAGCCGTGTCCTCGGGCGGAATCGGACAAATATAAAATCCCGTGCCTTTTTCAAATCCGGCAACCCGTGTCAAACGCGGCATCAGCTCGATATGCCAGTGATAATCTTCCTGAATCGTCTTCCATTTGTTCCCGGATTCTTCCCGCCGGAAAGGAGCCGTTTGAATGATGTAATGATAGGCCGGATCATCAATCCCGACCTTGATTCTCGACAAAATTTCTTTTAACATCTGTGCGAGATCCTGCTCCTGTCCGACGACACCTTGGGCAAAATCGCAGTGATGCCGTTTAGGAATGATCCATATCTCAAAGGGAAACCGCGCGGCAAACGGGGTTACGGCAATAAAATGTTCTGTCTGACTGACAACCCTCTTTTGTGTCTCACATTCCTGCCGGATGAGGTCACAATACAAACACCGCTCATGGTAATCAAAATACTGCTTGGCGCCGAGCAGTTTCTCCTTGATGTTTAAAGGATTCACCGGTGTCGCAATGATCTGGGAATGAGAATGCCCCATGTTTTCATGATTTTTATACGCTAGAACATATCGGAAATTTGTGTTCTTTTCCAATTCATTAAACCGGGCAACATATGTTTTAAGGACAAGGCAAATCTGATCCGTGCTCAAATCAGCCATATTGGCGATATGTTCCGGGGTCTCAATAACAACCTCATGGACACCGTACCCATCGGTCTCATCATAAAGACCATGTCCCCGCCGGGTAAATGCCCCATTGGTCTTTAATACGGGTGTTTCGTTTAAAACCACGCGGACATTATCCATGGAATAAACTTCCCTGCCACGATTGTCGCAGAACAGGCAGTCTTCACTGGCAGCCGTTACATCCCTTTGAATTTCCGATACGACAAAATTACCGGGCCGTCTTGCCCTTTCCGTGGCAATGATAACCCACCGGCCGATAACCGGATCTTTACGCAATTCAGGCATCTGTCCTCCCTTTAAAAACCGCTGAATTATATCATAAGAAAGAAAAAACAGGCTATTGTTTTTCCATGGATTCTAAGATAACATATGAAAATCATGCGTCGGGCAACATTACGGGGAAACCTGACATTAATTGTCTTTGGGATCTTTTTGGCCATTCTGTTTCTTGAAACAGGACTGCGCTTGGGAGGCGCCTTCTTCCTCTCTGTCCAACACCAACGCAACAAGGCTTCCCTGAAAAAGCAGAGTGACTACCGCATTCTTTGCCTGGGGGAATCCACCACAGCCTTAGGGGGAGCCGACTCTTATCCGCGTCAATTAGAGAAAATTCTTAATTCCTATGATACGGAGAAAATCTTCACAGTGATTAATAAAGGTATCCCTGCCATGACTTCAACGGATATCCTTACCAATCTTAAACACAATATCAATGAATTCCGG
>CBDUYP010000207.1:0-2469 GCA_965371485.1 uncultured bacterium | reverse complement strand
CCCGTCTTTACAAGGCATTCGCGAAAGCCAGTTTAGTTTAGGCAACGGCCTGATGGGAACCCGCGGGGTGTTGGAAGAAATCCCTCATGGGGCCCATCCCGGGACATATCTTGCCGGCGTTTACGATAAAATGACCTCGCAGGTCGCTGAAATGGTCAATTTCCCGAATCCTTTCAACTTCAAATTCACGGTCAACGGCGAAAAACTGGGTGCCGGAGCCATGGACATTCTTGAACACAAACGCACTTTAAATATGCGTGACGGGTTGTTGCTGAGAAAAACCGTTTATTCTGACAGTAAAAAACGCCGATATCATTACCAATCCCTGCGGTTTGTTTCCATGAAGGATAAAAATGTCGGAGTGATGCGGATTATTTTAACCCCCCTTGATGCCGATGCCGCCATTGAATTACAGACAAGCATTGATACCTCAGTCTACAATATCGGCGTGGTCACCGAAGGACATAAGCGGCACTTTAAAACCCGCGAGATCGCCAACGAGAGAAATTCCAGATATTTGGCCGTTGAAACCCTTGAGAAATCCTGCGTGGCAACTTTCCGGTGTGGATTTCATTCCATTATCGAAGGCAAGAAAGTCTATGCTCCGGATAATGTCCTCAGCCTGAAATTCAAAAAAGGGCAGTCCGCCGTTTTTACGAAGATTTTCCATATTTCTCATTGTGATAATAATAAAGAGGCCTTTGAAAAAAACAAACAATTATCCAAAAGCCAGTTTCAAAAGACATTCCGCAAAAGATTTACACATCTCATCACTCAGCACATAGAACAATGGCATAAGCTATGGGATGCCGCCGATATCGCGATTGAAGGAGCGGCTGATATTCAAAAAAATGTCCGTTTTAACATCTATCATATGATCATCTGCGCCCCTGACGATAACGGTGTTTCCAGTATCGGAGCGCGGACGTTAAGCGGGGAAGGATATCGCGGGCATATTTTCTGGGATACGGAAATCTTTCTGCTTCCTTTTTATTCCTATATCATGCCCAGTGCGGCCAAAAACATGCTTTTATACCGCTATCACCGTCTGAGCCACGCCAAAAAAATCGCTAAAGATAAAGGATTTCAGGGAACCATGTTTCCCTGGGAATCCGCCGCAACCGGAGAGGACGAGACCCCGACCTGGGCCAAAGACTTGGACGGAACGATCATTAAGATTAAGACCAATAATTTAGAGCATCATATTACGGCTGATATCGCTTATGCCGCTCAGCAATACCACATGCTCACCGGTGATAATGAATTTTTGCGGAATTACGGTTACGAGATTATCTTTGAAGCAGCGCGTTTCTGGGCCAGCCGGGTGCAGCGAAACAAAAACAGGCATTATGAAATCAGGGATATCATCGGTCCGGACGAATTTCATGAACATGTCAATAACAATGCCTTTACCAACATGATGGCAAAATGGAACTTGCTGATGGCCTATCAGATGTTTCAGGAGACAAAAACAAAAAAGGGGGAAAAACATCAACAGTTAGCGAAAAAGATGGGACTCAGCCAAAAGGAAGTCAACCGGTGGAAGCATATTGCGGCCTGGATCAAGATAAACGTCCGGCGCGATAAAATCATCGAACAGTTTGACGGATTCTTTCGGAAAACGAAGATTGTTTTGGACCGATTTGATGAAAACTCGATTCCCTTGCTTCCTAAGGGAATTAAGGTCAAAGACTACAACACAACACAACTCGTCAAGCAGGCCGACGTTGTCATGCTTCTCTATCTTGTGCCTTATGCCTTTGATCAGGAGACAAAGAAACGTAACTTTCGTTATTATGCGGATCGAACATTGCATAAATCATCCCTGAGCCCGTCGACCCATGCCATCGTAGCCTTAGAGGCAGGGGCACTGACCCAAGCTTATCAATTTTTCAACGTCTCCCTTCGTGCCGATATCAGCAACATGCATGGAAATACGGCAGACGGCATCCATGCCGCATCCTTAGGAGGGACATGGCAGGCCGTTATTAACGGCTTCGGCGGGGTAAAAATACAGGGGAACATGCCTTCGATTAATCCCCGGCTCCCAAAGACATGGCAGAAAATCAACTTCGCGGTATTCTGGCGCGGCGATCTTATCCGGATTGAGACCGACAATGACAAAATGTCGGTTCATATCGAATCCAAACAAAGAAAAAACGTAAGGATCGCGCTGTTTGGAAAAGGTCATCTTGTCCGGACGAATAAAAAGACGGGTTTTCTCCGGGGAAAAATCGCGCAAGGATCCATCGGTTATTATTAATTTTACTTCGCAAGGGAAGAGGAAACACTATGGATAACAATCACAAAAAATTAAATATTGCTCATTTCCACTGGGGATTTCCCCCTATTATCGGAGGGGTAGAAACGCATTTGACGATCATCCTTCCCGCGTTTGTCACCATGGGACACAATGCGAGTTTGTTGACCGGCAGTTTTGACGGATGCAAGGAAGAGGACGAGTATCAG
>CBDUYP010000206.1:0-2483 GCA_965371485.1 uncultured bacterium | reverse complement strand
GCCGCGTCCCATAAAACCGATTAAGACACCAGTCTTTTGAAAATCCAAATTCATCCAACTCCCCCCTCTCCCCCCTTTTTCAAAGGGGGGAAAAACTATCCACTAATATAACCCATACCCGCCGATGATCCAGTCGATGATCCGGTTGCCCCAGAAAAGGCTTATGACGGCACCTGAAACAAGGAACGGGCCGTAGGCGATGGCACTGTCTTTGGTCCGGATCTTCTCGACGATCCCGTAGACAGATCCCAGAAACGGGGCAACAAAAAAAGTTAATAAAACCAATTTCCATCCCATAAATGCCCCCACCATAGCCATCAATTTAACATCACCGCCACCCATGGATTCTTTCTTAAAAATAAAATCACCCAACATGCCCATCATATAAATCAAGCCGCCACCGACCACTACACCCAATAATGACCATCCGAAAGAGGTGAAATGGGTGCTCACCCCGTGCAAATCCGGAATCAGCAAACTGAAGATGAGACCGGCAATCATCCCCCCCACGCTGACCTCATCGGGAATAATGCGGTGTTCAAAATCCACAAATGTCGCGACAATAAAGCATGACAGCATGACAAGATACGCGAGACACTTTAACGAAAACCCGAAATAAAGATAAAAGGCCAGGAAGGCCCCTGCTGTTATAAATTCCACGATAAAATATCTTATGGAAATCTTCTTTCTGCAGAACCGACACTTCCCCAATAAAAACATATAACTGACAAACGGAATATTGTCGTACCAGGGGATCATTTTCTTGCAATGGACGCAATGCGAACGCGGGGCAACAACCGATTTCTCGTGGGGCAGACGCACGATGCAGACATTCAGGAAACTCCCGACAATTGATCCGAAGAAAAATACGAAGAATTCTACAAACGGTATTTCCATCACAAATCTGCCTCCAGACTCTCCCTCATTCTTTCCTTCACGACGTCGTCTAATTCAGTATCCGCCCAATGCTGGAAAGCCAAAACCCCCTGATAAAAAAGCATGCCTAAACCATTAGCGGTTTTCGCCCCCCTGGCCTTCGCCAATTTAAGAAGTGCTGTTTCCGCAGGATTATAAATCACATCATAAACAAAGATGTTGGAATGCAGGGACCCTTCATCAATCAAGCAGGGATCCCCTTTCTTTAACCCCACCGACGTCGTATTGATCAAGAGATCGGCAACTTCAATATTAAGATCATCAATCGCCGATACCGCCTCAACGCAACCGGTATCCATTCTTTTGGACAAATCAGCGATCAACTCCTGCGCTCTTAACGGTGTACGATTATAAACGAGAATCGACTCCGGGCGTTCCGACAGGAGACATAAAGAGGTAATCATGGCGCGTGCCGTACCGCCAGCCCCGAGAACAGCGATTCTTTTATGTGCTGTATTAAACTTAAGCTCCGCCAAATGCGCCAGAAATCCAGGGCCGTCTGTATTATACCCTGTCAATGTCCGGTCTTTCTCAATAACAATAGTGTTCACCGACATGGCCTTTTTCGCGAAAGGACTTAAATGATCCAGATATTCAATCACCTTTTCTTTATAAGGAACCGTGACATTGAGGCCGAAGATAGGAGAATCCTGTTTGCGGAGATCTTCAAAGAACCCTTTAAGTTCTTCTTCCCTGACGGGAAACAGCTTGTAGACGGCATCCACGTCCAACGCCTCAAATGCGGCATTGTGCATTAAAGGTGAGAGGCTGTGTTGAACAGGATATCCGATAATACCGTAGGTGGATTTCATGGCTGGAGAAAATTATTGCGCGATCACTTTATTAACCGCATCGACGTAGGCTTTGGCTGAGGCCACGATAATATCGGTACTGGCGCCGTGCGCGATAACCTTTTTCCCTTTGATTTTGACCTTGATCGTAACCTCGCCCAGAGCATCCTTTCCCTGGGTGACCGATTGAATGGAGTAATCCAGAAGCTCCCCTTTGAGTTTGGTAATAGCGTCAATGGCTTTATAACAGGCATCCACCGGGCCGTCACCTGAGGAACTCTTTTTATAAGTCTTCCCCTTTGATTTTAAAGAAATCTCGACGTTGGGAACTATTTTGGCCCCGCTTGTTGTCACAAGATCCACAAGAACCCACGTCTTTTTAACCAGCTTGACCTCATCCTCGACGATGGCTGCCAAATCCTCGTCAAAAACCTGTTTCTTCTTGTCGGCAACTTTCTTAAACCGTTCAAATGCCCTGGTCATTTCCGTTTCCTTCAACACAATCCCCAAAGACTTCAATCGTGTCTTAAAGGCATGCCGCCCGGAATGTTTGCCCAGGACCAAACCTGTTCCGACAAAACCGACATCCTCCGGCTGCATGATTTCATACGTGGAGCGTTCTTTCAATATCCCGTCCTGATGGATTCCGGCTTCATGGCGAAAGGCATTGTGCCCCACAATCGCCTTATTGGGCGGAACCACAAAACCGGTTAATTTACTGACCAGGCGCGAGGCCTTACAAATCTCAGGAGTATG
>CBDUYP010000205.1:0-2488 GCA_965371485.1 uncultured bacterium | reverse complement strand
TGATCATCTTTTATGCTCTCAATATGTTTCACAACAAAATATTCAGGAAAGATGCTAAAAGCCGTGCATTCGTCCGCACAGGGTTTGCCTTACTGGTGTTTTCCTTTATTGTTTCCTACATCGTGCCGTCACATTTTTTTATCGACCTTAATCTGGTGCGCAATTCGCAATATATCCTTTTTATCTTGATGGGATTCACCACGGTTCTCCTCGTCAACACTTTCGAAAAGGGAGGATGGCTCAATGCCCTGTGTCTCGCCCTCATGTTTCCCTTCATTCGATTCGGCGGTTATGTTATTGTCTTTACCGGATGTCTGATGATATTCCAATTCAGCTTTGTGCAATGGCTTGTAAAAGAAAAGGGGCTGCGACGCAATATTCATCTTTTTATGTTTTCCGTCGGATGGATTCTCAGCCTGACAGGACTTATCAAGGATTTCACAAGCCACCGCTACAGCCAGGCATCTGTCACAGGGCTCTGGATTATCTGTATTCTTCTGGGACTTGTCTACCTCAGCCATTTTTTCATCAAGAACCAAAGGAAAATTTCTTTACTGCGCCGATCCTTCATCCTGATTCCTCTCTTTATCCTTCTTACGAACTTTATCCATTATCACCATCTCCGCTTACGGGTCGAGAAAACAAGCCAAGGCTTCTGGCAAATGCAGCGGGCATGGATAGACATGCAGCATTATGTCAAGAAACATACCCCGAAGAATGCCTTGTTTCTGGTTCCCCACGATATGGAAATGGGGGGATTCCGTATTTTTTCCGAACGGAAAATTGTCGTCTCTTACCGGGACTGCGGCATCGTCGGGTTTGATTACAAAGCCGCGGTCGAATGGCAGCGTCGTCTTAAAGACATTGAACCCTTCAAAGTATTCACAAAAGGCTCTGTGACCCAAGCCCTCAGAAATGCGATTTTCAAATACAAGGTTCATTACATTGTTTTCATGCGGTATGTCAATCCCGGCAAAAGTCCGTTGATGGAACCGGTTTATCAAAACGCGGTCTTTGCGCTTTACAAAGTTCGGGCAAATCCCCTATAATACAAAGACCATGAACACAAAAATACAAAACATATCCGTCATCGGCGACGGGGGGTGGGGAACAACCCTTAGCCTTTATCTGGCCCGCAAGAAATATCATGTCACCCTCTGGGGAGCATTCCCCGATAATATCCGCCGTATTCACAAAACCCGGATGAACACCAGATTTCTGCCCGGTGTCAGAATTCCGCGCAACGTTTCTCTCACGCATGAATTAACAGAAGCCATCCCAAAGGCCGATCTCATTGTCCTGGCCGTTCCGTCGCAATATACGCGCGGTGTTCTTGAAAAATTAAAGCGATTTGACCTCTCGGCAAAAATCCTTTTAAGCGTCATTAAGGGAATAGACAATACAACCCTCCTTCGCATGTCCCAAATCATCACAAAAGAATTGGGTCGCGTGAATCTCGCTGTCCTTTCAGGACCGACGATTGCCATGGAGGTGGCCAAAGGGCTTCCGTCAACAGCGGTTATCGCGGCCAAAGATATACGCATAGCCAAAAGCCTGCAAAAGGTCTTTAACTCGGACCGTTTCCGTATCTATACGAACCGGGATGTCATCGGCCTTGAGTTGGGCGGAAGTCTTAAGAATGTCATCGCGATTGCCTGCGGTGTTTGTGACGGCTTAGGGTTCGGCACCAATACCAAGGCCGCGGTTTTATCCCGGGGATTGGCTGAAATGGCCCGCTTGGGTAAATCCATGGGAGGAAAGAGCGAAACATTCTCCGGATTAGCCGGGTTGGGAGATCTTGTCACCACCTGTGTCAGCCCGCAAAGCCGCAACCGTCATGTCGGCGAACAATTGGGGAAGGGGAAGTCCATCAAGAAAATCCTCTCATCCATGAATGCCGTGGCCGAAGGGGTTGCTACCGTCAAAGCTGTTCATAAATTAAGCCGGAAATACAAAGTCGCCATGCCGATTACCACCGAAGTGTACAACATCATCTACAACAACAAAAAACCCCAAAAAGCCGTCTACGACCTCATGACCCGCAAAACACGCGCGGAGTAATAAGCATCTTTTCCTTTCCATAACAGATAGAATATAGTATAATTTGTCAGATTTATCCTCATACGATATATAATAGTATTATTTATATCAAAGCGGCGGATATTGTCGGGGCGTGGCGCAGTTGGCTAGCGCACTTGTATGGGGTACAAGGGGTCGGAGGTTCGAATCCTCTCGCCCCGACCATAGTATAGAAATTTTCATCCCGACTTGTCGGGATGGGAATTTCTACACGGGCACAAAATAGAAGCGCGAAGCGCTTATTTTGTTAAATACTTACACAAGAGGGTAATCACCATGAATAAAATCAACGTAGGATTGATCGGGTACGGGAATGTCGGATCCGGCGTCGTTAAATTTCTTCACGACAAAAAAGGATACATAAAGGACAAATGCCGCACGGAATTCGTCCTTAAGGCCGTTTGCGACC
>CBDUYP010000204.1:0-2496 GCA_965371485.1 uncultured bacterium | reverse complement strand
CGACGGTCGAAGAAGACAGGCAAGACCGCTCGCGAGTTTGGTGAGACGTTGTACGCCGCGCGGAGTTGGAAAGGTCGCAAGCGTTGGGTGATCTACAAGGCCGAGGACATCAGGAAGGACAGGTAATATGTCTGAAAATTTTTCAAATTTCGGTAAATCGTCCAGGGATTTTAACCCGAAATATTCCAGGAACAACTTTGTGGTTCCATAAAGATACGGCCGGCCCGGGACATCCCTGCGACCGACAACCTTAATGAGTCCCTTATCCGAAAGGTTCCCTACAATCCCGTCGGAATTGACACCCCGGATCAATTCAACATCGGCCCGCGAGACAGGCTGTTTATACGCGACAACCGCCAACGTTTCCAGAGACGGGTTTGTTAATTTTTCCTTAACACGTGTCTTTAAAAAACTGCGCACATACGAAACATATCGGGGATTGCTTAACATCTGATATCCGCCTGCAATCTCGACAATGCCCATTCCGCGCTTTTGCTGTTCATATTCCGCTTTCAGCTGATGAATACAATGACGGATCTCTGCTGTTGTTCCACTCTTCAATACCTCTTTCATCTGCTCTATCATCACCGGTTTTTCACTGATGAACAGCATGGCCTCAATAACCCCCTTAACACAAACGTCTGGCAACGTATCCATTATTGTCTTATCCTTTGTTTGTAGATCTCATTCAATAATTCTTCGGCCGTTTTGATCTCTTTCGAACGCTCAAGAGCTCTATGGATCATCCCGACAGCCTCCGGTTTCTTGTATTGCAATTGCTCCAGCACCGACAGGGCTTCTTCCTGCCAATCCGGGGTCTTTTGCAGCGTTTCAAGAACAGCCCCTTTGTCTTTATCCTGAATCAAACCGTATTTGCCGACCTTGCTCTGCAATTTGGCAATAATCTCTTTTGCCTTTTGCAGCCCGATACCGGGAAGTGTTTTTAAAAACTTATGGTCGCCTTGCGCAATCGCGCGTGAAATTTCTGAGATAGGTTTATTTATAGCCTTGACCGCGGCCCGTGGGCCGATCCCTGATACCTTGATAAACTGTTGAAAGAAATCGCGTTCGACTTCGTTAAAAAATCCGACCAGGACGGGAAATCCGCTTGAAGGACTCATTTGAATGTAATGGTAAATCATTAAATCAATATTCCCTTTTTCATCCGTATGCTCATCAACCCTCTGCAAGACAGATAGCGGAACATGGACTTCATAATGAAGTCCACCAACATTGACAATGAGCGCGTTCTTTGTTTTTTCAATGAGTTGACCGGAAAGTTTTGCAATCATGACCTAACCGCCACTGATCCCTCCATCTGCGCGTATCCCAAGGCCAGGGCAAGCGCATCACTCGCGTCCAATGTGAGTTTATCCACATTGATCCTAAAAATGCGGGCAACGGCTTCCCGAATCTGCTGCTTGGAAGCACTCCCGCTGCCGACAATGGCTTTTCGAATACGTTTGACACTGTATTCAACGAGTTTCAAACGATGCTGCGCGCACAGCAAACAAATAGCTCCTCTGACATGCCCTAAAATAAAAGCCGTGGCCGGATGCCGGGCATGAACGTAAATCTTCTCAAGAACCATCACCTCAGGGGAAAACTGAAGAATAATATCATTGAGATTTTTGTAAACCTTGCCGATCTTGTCTTGCATTAAATCACTTCGCGCGGGCGTGATGGTTCCGGTTTCTAATAATTTTCCGTGAGAGTCTCTTCCTGAAAGGACAAAGCCGCAGGATCCGTCACCGCTGTCAATCACACCATATCCCGTTACCGTTAACCCCGGGTCAACACCCAATATTTTCATGTTGTCTTATTCTGTAGCTTTTGCCATCTCTTCCTCGGAAATATCAAAATTGGCATGAACTGCCTGAATATCTTCATGGTCCTCAAGGGCCTCCATCAAGGATAGAAGCTGTTTGGCCTCCGATCCCTGCACCTTAACCGTCGATTTTGGAATTTTTGTCAATTCTGCTGTCGCGGCCGGAATCTCTTTGTCTTTAATGGCCTTCTTTACGGCTTCAAAATCCGCCGGTTCACTGGTCACTTCAAAATAATCCCCGTCGGAACCGACATCTTCTGCCCCGGCATCAAGAACAATGTTCATGAGCTCATCTTCATCAATCTTCGTTTTTTCAACCGAGATAACACCTTTAGGATCAAACATCCAGGCAGTACTCCCGGGCCCGGCCAAACTTCCGTTTTTCTTTGACAAGATATTCCTGACTTCAGCCGTTGTCCGGTTTTTGTTATCCGTTAATCCCTCAATAAGAAGCGCCACCCCGCCCGGACCATACGCGTCAAATACAACGCTTTCATAGGTGATCCCGGGAAGCTCACCGGTTCCTTTTTTGACAGCATTGTCAATATTGCTGCTGGGCATATTGATTTCTCTCGCCCTGGAAATAGCGGCTCGCAACCGGATATTTGTATCCGCGTCACCGCCGCCGTCTTTGGCAGCAGCCGTAATTTCCCTGGTCACCTTGGTGA
>CBDUYP010000203.1:0-2498 GCA_965371485.1 uncultured bacterium | reverse complement strand
TTCATAGAGGAAAGGATCTCCTTTTTTACTTCGCCGATTCTCGTTATAATTCCCTGTAAACCATCCTTGAATTTTTGATTTTCCGAGGACAGATGGTCTTGAGCAGATACCTTCTCTTGGACAAGGTTCAAGCTTTTCTCTAACTCCTGGATTTTTTCTATGTATTGTGCTTCCTGGGATTTTAAGGCCTCGATAGCCTCAGCGTTTTTCTGCGCCTCGGTAAGGCTCGTCTTGGCGGCCTCTAACTCCGCGGAAAGTGACTGTGTTTGCTCTCTTAATTTTCCTTCTTGTTCCTTTAACCTGATGAGGTCCTGGTTGACTTTATCATAATCTTCTTTGGAAGCGATACGTCCGGCATCCGGAATGTTTTTATATCCCTTTAAAAAAAAGGCTATGCCGACAACAAGTAAAATAACAGTCATCAAACCAAAAACAGCAATGATCATTTTTCTTTGTCTCTTTTCATCTGCTGAAGTTTTTCAAGGCTCTTATCAATGCCCTTGGCCTCTTTTTCATCGATACCGATTTCCTGGATATTGCTTTTAATTTCATCGTGCGCGAAGAGATTTGACAGGTCAACGAGTTCAAAATCCGCGGCTGCCTTGATCTTCTTCATCATGCCTGTCCGCTTGGGGCCGACCATGCTCTTAAGTTCATTCATCATGTTCAATAATTTATCCGATAGCTTGTCCCCTAACGCGTCCAATGAACCTTGAAGGACTTTTTCGAAATTCGCCTCTGGGGGTTGGGGCTCTTGTTCCGCGGATTTAAGCGGCATATCCGGTTTCCGCGATTTTAATTCTTCCAAATCTGTATTGACCGTGTTCATTTCATGGATGAGCTTATCAGACTGGGTTCCCAGAGACAGCAACTCTTCATTCAGTTCGTTTCGCGACTGCTTCAGGGTGCTGACGCGGTTTACAAAATTCTGGATGACCGGATCTCTATCCATTGTCTTTCGTGTTGGTCGAATTTATCGCATGAAACAGGCATCCCCGCGACACGCTTGTCAACGGTTCCTCAGCCTGTCTGATATGGCCTGTGGGGATACTTAAGTTTATGGATTCCAACTCCTCGTTAACGATTTCTAAAAAATCGTTGACCATCGATGAACCCCCGGCAAACACAATATCAACGGGCTCTTTAAATTGCGGGGTTTGGGAACTCTTTCCAAAGACCTGCGCGATACTTTCCAGCAAGTAGCGTATGAAATTCCGGTAATAAATGGCAATAGCCTCTTCTTCCCGGGAAGACGGATTTTTTAAACTCATTCCCTGTTCTTTAATCATGGTCACCTTGCTGACCGGCATCCCCAAAACCGCGGCCGCGCTTTGATCGATCCAGTCCCCGCCCCGTGTCACTGAGAAGGACAAGATGGGCACAGACTTAAACGCGGCACAGACATTCACCATTCCTCCGCCGCAAGAGATCCCGATCCCTGTGAATTCCTTATATTCCAGCTCGGAAAGAACAACGGCATACCCCTCATCAATAATAATCGGTTCAAATCCTATGCTCCGCAATATCTTCTCAAAAACACCCTTATGATATATCGTGTCTTGATCTCTGTCGATCGGGTTAGCCGGGATGGAAAAACAGCAAACTTCTTTTTCTTTGCGTGGAGGCCAGAGGATGTTCTGGACGATAAATCTCAGTATCGGTATGGATTTGGCTTCTGTTGGATTTAATATCCCCTTGTCCATGGAACGCTGCACTTCCCGGTTGAACATGCTTGCCAGGTTGAGTGCCATATTCCCAAGAACGTACGTGTGCCCGTCCAGAGAGATATACTTTATCTTAAGTTTTTCCAGAAGCTCTTGTGTGGCCGGATCAGATCTTACGGACAAAAAGGCATTGCGTTCGTTTTTGGCCAGGACATGGCTGCCCTCTGAGCGCGCGGCCACAAGACAGGTTGTCCCCAAGTCAAACCCGACGCCGAGTTTCTCTGTGATCCCTTTTTCCTCCATCTGACCGGCTTGTGGAAGATCTATGACGGGTTTTTGTTCATTAAGATCGGGCGGTTCTTCTTTAACTTGAAGAGGGGAATCTGAAATTTCTTTTATAATCTCTTTAATTTCCTGGGCTTGAGCTTTGGGGATTCCTTGAGACAGGCGTCTTCGCAGATATTCATTAATCGTGTTAAGTTTATCGCGCCTGTCTTTCAGGAAAATATCATTAACCTGATCGTAGAAATACGGTGGGCTTTTTTCGGGGAGCGTCATTTTTCCTACTTCGCTACTGTCCCTTTTTCTATCTCGGCCTCGCTTTGAGCTGCTAACAGACACCCTTTACTCGTGGCATATAAAGGTTCTTCAGCCAATCGTACATTGTTGATAGGAATCGGGAAGTTTATCTTTTTAAGCTCTTCCTTAAACACATCAATAAAACCTCCGATCATGGAAGTCCCGCCGGCGCATACAATGTCAACAGGTTCTGTGAATTGAGGAACGTCTTTGGTTGCCTCGAACTTGTCTTTTATGTTTTTCAGCGTGTAGCTT
>CBDUYP010000202.1:0-2503 GCA_965371485.1 uncultured bacterium | reverse complement strand
CTCCATCACCTGTGTCAGAGAGGCGCCGGGAAACAAAACCGGCATAAACAAAAGATCTCCCTCGTTTAAAGGCGGCATAAATTCCTGCTTCATCAAAGCCCCGGATATCAGGCCTAAAACGAGCAGGACAAGCGAAATGATAACGACGATTTTCTTACGTCTTAACGCCCAGAGGATGGAGGGTTTATACCCTTTATACAAAAATTGAGCTGTCTTGTTTTCTTCAACAGGGCGCAACCGCCCCCGTAAAAAATAATAACATAATGTCGGAAGCAGGGTTAAGGCAATGATGGCCGCGCCGGTCATGGCAAACGTCTTTGTAAAGGCAAGGGGCGTAAAAAGTTTACCGGCCTGCCCCGTCAGGACAAAAACAGGAACAAAACTGACAATCGTTGTTAACAGGGCAAACAAAACCGGCCGTCCCACTTCCTGGGCGGCCTGTGTACAGACATGCAGTCTTTCTTCGGGTTTAAGAGGCTGATGATTATTTTCCGCCCCCTTGATAGCGAGTTTACTGTAAATATTCTCGACCAGGACACAACCCGCATCCACCATAACCCCGATGGCAATGGCAATGCCCCCGAGAGACATGATGTTGGCATCGACGCCGAATTGCTTCATAAAAATAAATGCAATAAGAACCCCGATCGGCAATACGATCGCGATAACAATACTTCCCCAAAAATGAAGCAGAAAAGCCGCGATAACAAAAACCGTAATAAAGATTTCCGCGCTCAGGGCATCCCGCAGGGTACCAACCGCACGCAAAATAAGCCCTGTACGGTCATAAAAAGGGACAATCTTAACCCCGGCAGGCAACCCCACGGAAATCTCGTCGATCTTTTTCTTGATCCGCTTGATAACCTCCAAAGGATTTTCACCGTAACGCATCAGGACAACCCCGCCGGTCACCTCCTTGCCTTCCTTGTCTAATGCCCCCCGGCGGAAATCCGGCCCGAGAGTCACTGTCCCGATATCTTTGATACGCACAGGCGTTCCGTCATGGACCCCGACAACGATATCCTCGATATCTTCGATTGTTTTTATAAAACCGACTCCCCGCACGACATATTCAACGCCCCCCTCTTCAAAGACCTTGGCCCCCACGTCGATATTCGAAAGCTTAATCGCCTTCATGGTATGCAAAAGGCTGATATCATAAGAAAACAGCTTGTTAGGATCAACATCCACCTGATACTGCTTGACGTAACCCCCGACGGAAGCAACCTCTGAAACCCCCTGAACACTTGTTAATTGATAGCGGATATACCAATCCTGGATGGAACGCAGTTGATCTAAACCGTAGCCATCCCCCTCAACCGTGTACCAGAAGATCTGTCCCAGGGCCGTGGAATCCGGTCCGAGAGTGACGGTGACATCTTTCGGGATATCTTTTTTGGCAAAATCGAGACGTTCCAGCACCCGTGTTCGGGCCCAGTAATAATCTGTTCCGTCTTTAAAAATCATATTAACCATGCCAAAGCCAAACCCTGACGACGAGCGGACGACCTTTGTATTCGGTGTTCCCATCAGTCCGGTGGTCAAAGGATAGATGACCTGATCTTCAACGTCCTGCGGGCTTCGTCCGGGCCAATCCGCGTAAACAATGACCTGCAGTTCACCGATATCCGGAATAGCGTCGATAGACGTATGACGCATGGAAGAAATTCCAAAGATGATGACAAAGCCCAGGCCTGCCATAACCAGGAATCGATTTTTAAGACAACCCGCGATAATATTGTTTATCATGATGTCACCGTTATTTTGTAGGGGCGAACGGCCGTTCGCCCCTACGGTTAATGCCCATGTGATCCTTTGGGCGATCCATCATGCTGATCTTCCCCTATCGCCCCGCCGTAGGCAGAGGCGGCTACACCCGTAATCTGACTTTGAGAATCGATAAGAAAGTTAGCCTTGGTAACAACCCGCTCACCTTCCCTCAAACCTGTTAAAACAGGATAAAATTCTTTGCTTATGTCCGATAGAGAAACCGCTTCAGGGCCGATCTTGACGCTTCGTCCTTCAAATTGCCCCTTTCCCATATCTACCCAGACAACTTTACGCCGCCCCGTATCCAAAAAAGCACTTTTGGGAATCGAAAGAACATAATCGTCGCCGTTGGCATCGGTATAATGCGTCAGAATACTGATATTAACATACATTTCGGGTTTAAGTTTCTTCCCGGGGTTATCGACCAATGCCCTGAACCTCAGCGAGCGTGTCCTCGGATCCAGGACAGGATTAATGGACACAACTTCTCCTAAAATCTCTTCCCCGGGAAGACTGACCGTTGTGATCTTCACCCGGGATCCCTTTTTAACCCAATTCAACTCATGTTCATAAACCTCGCCGTATATCCACATCTTTTCCTCCGGCAAAATCAGATTTGTCTGAACCTCCCGGCTGTGTTCCAATTCCTTAATCTGATCTTTGTCCAAACCCAACAGCCGCAGTTTCCGCCGGGCAGAGTTTACCAGAGATTCTGCTCTCTGTATAATTTCAG
>CBDUYP010000201.1:0-2548 GCA_965371485.1 uncultured bacterium | reverse complement strand
AATTTATCAATTCCCTTACGGCAAATTTTTAGGATTGATCTCCTTGAGATATCCGTAAAAATCGTTCTCCGTGCTCAGGAGCAAAACCGTGTCCTCATTAACCGTCTCTTTGTAAGTCTCTAGTGTCCTTGTAAAAGAATAGAATTCAGGGTCCTTGTTGTAGGCATCCGCATAAATTTCAATCGCTTCGGCATCGGCCTTTCCTTTAACTTCCTGCGCTGTCTTGTAGGCGACGGAACGGATCTCGCGCAGTTCCTTTGACATCTGCCCCTCGATCTCAGCCTTTTTTCCCTGCCCCTCGGAGCGGTATTGTTCGGCCGCGCGTTTACGCTCGGAGATCATGCGCTCAAAAACTTTTCTCTGGACTTCTTTGACATAATTGATTCTCTTGATTCTGACATCCACCAGTTCAATCCCGTACGAGGGAGTCATCTTCTTCGCACGCATCAGGATATCCCGTGTTAATTTCTCCCGGCCGGACTCGATTTTTTCAAGAGCAACTTCACTCAAATCAAAACCGACATCTCCCGAAGTTTCTTTACGAAGACGTTTTTCTTCAATAAGCCGATTGGAATTCCGGATTGCCTCAACCAAAACTAAACTGGAAACCGCATCACGGGTTGCCGCGTCTAAAATATCATCCAGACGGGCCTGAGCGCTGATTTCAGAACCCACAGACTGCATAAATTTCAAAGGATCAACAATACGCCACCGCGCCATGGTGTCAACCCAGATGTAACGCTTGTCAAGGGTTGGGATCTGATTCGGGTCGCCGTCCCATTGCAATAACCTTTTATCAAAATGATTAACCACCTGGACAACCGGCATCTTAAAATACAATCCGGATTTTTTGATCGGTTTACCGATAGGTTTTCCAAACTGGGTAATCACCACCTGCTGCGTTTCATCAACGGTGTAAACAGCGCCGCTTAATACAATGATCCCGATAAAAACAAAAACTGCGAGAACAATACTGACAGATTTATTCATGGCTTTTCCCTTCTTTTAACCTTAACAGAGGCAGAATACTGTTTCCTTCCGGCTCCATGATGTAAATACGGCCGGCATTCGGCAGAACGCTTCCGAGTGTTTCAAGATACAAACGGCGGCGGGTTACGTCTTTGGCGGTTTTGTACGCGTTCCACGTCGCCAGAAACTTTGTGGCATCACCCTGAGCCTCATTAATACGACTGAGGGCGTATCCTTCGGCCTCACGAATCGTCTTTTCCGCCTCTCCCCTGGCCTTGGGGATGACCTTATTGTAAGCCTCCCAGGATTGGTTAATGACTTTCTCTTTTTCCTGTTTGGCCTCATTCACCTCATTAAAAGAACGCTTAACCTCATCCGGCGGGTTAACATCCTGCAGCTTCACTGTTTCAATATGAATCCCGCTTTCATAACTATTCAGGATGGCCTGCATTCTCTCCTGCACTTCGTTGTTAATTTCAATACGGCGGGTCGTCAAGGCTTCGGAAACAGAACTGTCCCCGATGACCTGGCGCATGACCGCTTCCGATACGTCCCTCACGGTCTCACGCGGATTGCGGATGTTAAAAAGCAGTTTAACCGGATCGCTGATTCTAAACTGCACAATCCAGGTAACATTCAGGACATTGAGGTCTCCGGTCAGCATAAGAGATTCCTCATGAAAGGATTTTGAGGAATACTGCGTTTTCACCCCGGCCCGCAACGTGCGGAATCCGAATTCGTCCTTAAAAATTCTCTTCACCTTAACTTTGTCCATCTTCTCAACATTAAAGGGAAGCCGCCAATGCAATCCCGGGCCTGTCGTGCGCGCATACTTCCCGAACCGGCGGACAACACCGACCTCATCCGTTCCAACGGAATAAAAACTTGACAAAAGCGACCCTACCCCAAGAACGACCACCAGGATATACGGGAGCCATTTGTTAAAATGATCAACACTTTTCCTGCCCTGCCGGAATAATTCTTCGGGCGTATCGGGAATTTTAAAATCCATGATTTAAACACTCCTTATTGAAATGATTTCTAATGATATGAGCCTCATTCTAATGAGGGAACGAGATAAGTCAAGAAGAATTAAGCCCGCGTTTATTCTATCCGAACCAAATACTTGCCGCCGATTTCCTTCAAGAGCGTCATCGTGTATGAGCTTATGCCCATGGCTCTTTCCAAATCGTGAAACGTTGCCTTTTTGACAATGCCGAACGTGACAGGTTGTTTTTGTTCCTCCAGGAATTTCAGGACAAGATCATCGTTGACAAGAAACGGGATGGAATGAGGGCTGAAAAATTTCTTCCCGATGATATCAACGACAGCCATTTCCCTGTCCGTGTAAAATCTCACTCCCCTCACATAAAATTTACTGGCAAGAACGACAGAGTCCGACGCATCGGTCTTTTTTAAAACATCGCTTATCTGTTTGCAGGAAACCCAGGGCTCGGCATAGGATTTTCCCAAAACCAGCAATACCAATAAGGCAACGATGATCCCGGGAACGGCACACGTCATTTTCATAAATTCACGGCACCGGGTGAAAATAAAAACCGTGGCCGCGCACAAAAGA
>CBDUYP010000200.1:0-2552 GCA_965371485.1 uncultured bacterium | reverse complement strand
GTCCTTCCTGATGCGCCGATCGTGGACTGTGCACAAGACGCAGAGGTGAAGGCGGGAGCAGAAGAAGAGGAAGTGATCAAGAAATGAATTTAAAAAAACATCGTAAAAAGATCGACGGCATTGATGCCAAGGTGATATCTCTTTTAAACGAGAGGGCCGGGGTCAGTTTATCCATCGGCAAGGATAAATTGAAGCACAAAAAAGGTATTTATGCCCCTGACCGGGAAAAAGAAATTTTCAAGAGGATCCGGGCTCTTAATAAGGGACCGATGTCTGTTGAGGCATTTGAAGCTATTTACCGGGAAATTATGTCGAGTTCCCTTTCCTTAGAAAAGGCCCTCAAAATTGCTTATCTGGGTCCAAAGGCTTCCTTCACAAACCTGGCGGCAGTGAGAAAATTCGGCTCGCAGGTGGAGTATGTTTCCTGTTCGAATATCGCCGAGGTTTTCCAGAAAGTCGAAAATGATCATTGCGATTACGGTGTTGTTCCCATTGAGAATTCGATCGAAGGGGCGGTAACGCATACCTTTGATCTTATGGTCGATTCGCAGCTGAGCATTTGTTCACAAATCCTGCTTGAGATTTCCCACAATCTTTTATCGAAGACGACCATTCCTAAGATTAAAAAGATTTATTCGAATCCGCAGGTCTTTGGCCAATGCCGTCATTGGCTGCAGGGTAATCTCCCGAAAGCGGAGTTGATCGATGTCTCATCGACGACACGCGCGGCCCAGATTGCTTTCAAAGAAAAAAATGCAGCCTGTATCGCATCATCGCTGGCGGCCAAGGTTTATAATCTGCAGATCATTAAAAAAGATATTGAGGACAGGGCACATAATATAACGCGGTTTTTGGTCATCGCCAAGAATGATGTTCCTCCGACGGGAAAAGACCGCACATCCGTTTTGTTTTCGATCAAGGATAAGGTCGGCGCGCTCCACGCGATGTTGTCCCCGTTTTACAAAAATAAGATTAATCTGACAAAGATTGAATCCCGGCCTTCGAAAAGGAAGGCATGGGATTATTATTTCTTCATCGACTTTGAAGGCCATCGTGAAGATAAAAATGTTAAAAAGGCATTAACGCAATTGGAAGAGATGTGTCAGTATCTCAAGGTTGTGGGTTCTTATCCGATTTTAGAATGAAAACGGCTGCTAAAAAACACATTTTAAATATTGAGCCCTACCAGCCGGGAAAACCGATTGAGGAGGTTCGACGTGAACTTGGCCTTAAGGATGTCGTTAAATTGGCTTCTAACGAAAATCCTTACAACCCGCCCGCAAAAATCATTCGCGCGATTGAAAAAGCGGCCAAGACGATTAACCGCTATCCTGATGGGGGATGTTTTTATCTTCGCCGGGAATTGGCCAAACGTTTAAAAGTCTCCTGTGATCAACTTATCTTCGGCAATGGTTCGGACGAAATCATTGTCCTGTTGCTGAGGGCCTTTGTCAGTGAAGGGGATGAGGTTGTTGTGGCACAACCGTCTTTTCTGGTCTATGACATTGCCTCAAGGATGGAAGGAGCTGTGGTTAAACCGGTTCCTTTAAGGGATTTTCATTATGATCTTGACCGGATGGCAGAAGCGGTCACACGCAAGACAAAGGTCATATTCATCGGCAACCCTGATAATCCGGCAGGAACGTACGTGACCGCCGGACAGCTTAAGAGTTTTTTAAAGAATCTGCCCCGCGACATCCTTGTCCTTATCGACGAGGCATATTATGAATATGTGTCCGCCAAAGACTATCCGGATGCGATCAGACTTTTAAAAGCGTATAAGAATATCATCATCACGCGGACCTTTTCGAAAATGTACGGGCTTGCGGGCTTAAGGATCGGTTACGGTATTGCGCACAGGGAGACGGTGGATATTTTAAATCGTGTCCGGGAGCCTTTTAACGTGAATTCTTTAGCGCAAGCCGCGGCTGTTGCTTGTCTCAAGGAGCGCAATTACTATTCCCGCGCCGCCAAGCAAATTGAGGAGCAGAGGCTTTATCTTTACCAACAGCTTTCGAAGATGGATGTGGCGTTTGTAAGAACGGCAACGAATTTTATTCTTATCGATGTGAAGGAGAAAACTTCCGGGAAGAGAAAAAGCACAAAGATTTCCAGGGAATTATTGAAGAAAGGTGTTATTGTACGGGATATGATTTTCTGGGGACTCGATACTTTTATCCGGGTCACTATCGGCAAGAAAGAAGAAAACCGAAAGTTTATAAAGGCATTGAAGGAGTTATTGTCATGATTATTGTTCTCAAACAAGATGCGACAGAAGATCAAATTCAGCATATCGTTGAGAGAGCCGAAAAACTCGGCCTTAAAGCGAACATTTCCCGCGGCGTGGAAAGAACTGTCATCGGGTTTATCGGGCCGGAGGATGTGCTCCAGGTCATTCCCCTCGAGGTATTCCCGGGTGTTGATACGGTTATCCCGGTTCTTTCTCCCTATAAACTTGTTTCTAAGGAGTTTAAAAAGGAACCGTCTCTTATCAACATCAAGAAAGGGGTGCAAGTCGGAGGGACAAAATGTATTGTCATGGCCGGCCCCTG
>CBDUYP010000199.1:0-2564 GCA_965371485.1 uncultured bacterium | reverse complement strand
GGTATCCTCATCAATATATTCCACAATACCCTTAACCAAAGCATGTGCCAGCCGCTCTTGGACAGGTTCCTTGCGCCAATCAAGGTCTTCGGTTATCTTTTTTCCCTGCGTTTTGACGGTCCCGGCAAAATCGACAAGCCTTTCAGTAGCATCAGGGCGGCGGTTGAATAAAACATCTTCGACCAACTGCAAGAGATCCTTGGGGATATCATCATAAACCGCGATCATCCCCGCATTAACAATCCCCATATCCATGCCTGCCTTGACAGCATGATATAAAAATGCCGAGTGCATAGCCTCACGCACGGGGTTATTACCGCGGAAAGAAAACGATATATTACTCACCCCGCCGCTGATCAAACAGTGCGGCAACGTCGCTTTTATCTTTCGCGCCGCCTCGATATAATCAACGGCATAATTATTATGTTCTTCCATTCCCGTTGCCACGGCAAAAATATTGGGATCAAAAATAATGTCCTGCGGGGGAAATCCGATTTCTTTCGTCAATATTTTGTAGGCCCTGGTGCAAATCTCTACCTTACGCTGCATAGTATCCGCCTGACCTTTCTCATCAAAGGCCATGACCACAACAGCTGCTCCGTACCGCAGAATCTTTCCGGCCTGCTCTTTAAAAACATCTTCCCCTTCTTTAAGACTCAAAGAATTCACAATAGCCTTCCCCTGGATACACTTAAGCCCTGCCTCGATCACCGGCCATTGGGAAGAATCAATCATAACAGGGACGCGGGCAATGTCCGGTTCCGCGGCAATCAGATTAAGAAATCTGACCATGGCTGCCTCACAGTCCAGCATGCCCTCATCCATATTCACATCAATGACCTGGGCACCGGCCTCAACCTGCTGACGGGCAACGGATAAAGCGCTGTCATAATCATTATCAAGAATCAGTTTGGCGAATTTCTTTGACCCCATCACATTCGTACGCTCACCGATATTAATAAAGTTCGAATCAGGCCGCAAGACAAGAGGTTCAAGCCCGCTGTAACAGGATTGCACCGGTAATTCAAGGATTTTACGGGGAGACACATCCGCTACAGCTTCAGCCATGGCCTTAATATGTTCCGGCGTGCTTCCGCAGCATCCCCCCAGGATATTGACAAGGCCGCTTTGAGCGAATTCCCTGACCAATTCCGCCATCTCAGATGGGGACTGAGTGTATTCACCAAATTCATTGGGTAAACCGGCATTAGGATAACAACTGATATAAGCAGGGGCCATGCGTGAAAGTTCCGCAATATAGGGTCGCATATCTTTAGCTCCCAGGGCACAATTGAGGCCTACAGCCAACGGTTGGGCGTGCGCGACAGAAATCCAGAAGGCCCCGGTGGTCTGCCCGGACAAGGTGCGGCCGCTGGCATCCGTAATCGTTCCGGAGATCATAACCGGAATATCTTTTCCCTTTTGCTCACAATAAGTATCAATCGCGAAAAGAGCGGCCTTGCAATTCAAGGTATCAAAGATCGTTTCAACGAGAAACAGGTCCACCCCGCCATCAAGAAGACCGCGGACTTGTTCCGTATAGGCACAGACAAGCTCATCAAAGCTGACTGTTCTGGCACCGGGATCATTCACATCAGGAGAAAGCGAGGCTGTCTTATTGGTCGGGCCCAGAGAACCAGCCACAAACCGCGGCTTATGCGGTTCTTTAACTGTAAATTCATCAGCTGCTTTTCTGGCAATCTTTGCCGCGGCCAGGTTCAGGATATACGCCTGGCCTTCCATCTTGTAATCAACGAGACTGACGGCATTGGCGCCAAAAGTGTTTGTCTCAATAATATCTGATCCGGCCTTCAGGTAAACAGCGTGAATCTCTTCAATCATTTCAGGTTGGGTGAGAGAAAGGAGATCATTGTTTCCCTTCAGATCAACGGGATGATCCCTGAAGGATTTCCCGCGATACCCGGCCTCGTCGAGTTGATAACGTTGGATCATGGTTCCCATCGCGCCATCAAGAAGAAGAATACGGGCCGTCAGTAATGAATAAAGCGGATGGTTTTGTGATGAAGATTTCATTACGTCCTCAGCCCCACTCCTTTTTCAAGCAAATATAAATTAACGCCTGTCAGAATCACGGCAAAAAATATCAGGATGGAAACACTCACGTTAAGGTTCACATCCGAGAAGCCATAAAATCCGAAACGAAATCCATTGACCATATATAGAATGGGATTGAACTTCGCGACCACCTGCCAGAACGGCGGCAACTCCTGGATAGAATAAAAGACCCCGCCAAGATATGTTAATGGGGTCAAGACGAACACAGGAACAATAGAGATATCGTCAAATCGCGTGGCGAGAATAGCGTTGATCAAGCCGCCGAGAGCAAAGACAATAGCCGTTAAAATAATAAACATAGCAACAATCCCTAAATCAAAAATAACCGGACGGGTAAAAAATACAGAGACACAAAACACAATGATTCCCACCAGAATACCCCGCAGGACAGCCCCGGTAACATATCCGGCAATAATCACTCCATGAGATGTCGGGGAAACCATGATCTCCTCAATGCTGCGTTGAAACTTGGCTCCGAAAAAAGAACT
>CBDUYP010000198.1:0-2567 GCA_965371485.1 uncultured bacterium | reverse complement strand
GGTAGTGGAATACGCCGATGTGCTGCAGATCGGCGCCAGAAATATGCAAAATTTTTCTCTTCTTAAAGAAGTCGGCATGACCAAGAAACCGGTTATGTTAAAGAGGGGTTTAAGTGCTACGGTCAAAGATTTGTTAATGTCGGCGGAGTACATCCTGGCAAAAGGGAATTTTAACGTGATATTGTGTGAACGCGGGATACGGACCTTTGAGACGGCAACACGCAATACCCTGGATATCAATGCGATTCCTGTCGTCAAGCAGCTGTCACATCTTCCGATTGTTGTTGATCCCAGTCACGGGACCGGGAAATGGAGATTTGTCGGCAGCGCGGCCAAGGCCGCCATTGCCGCCGGATGTGACGGTCTCATGATTGAAGTTCATGAAAATCCGGAAGAGGCTTTGTCCGACGGATCACAATCTCTTATCCCTGCTAAATTTTGTGCTTTGATCAAGGAATTGAAGGCCGTGGCAAAAGCGGTTTCAAGAGACATATAATGCCATTAAGATCCATACGACCGAAGTTATTTCGAAAAATCACGATTGTCGGTGTCGGCCTTATTGGCGGTTCGATAGGCTTAGGCATTAAAAAATACGGGATTGCCCATGAGGTCGTGGGGCTGTCGCAAAGGCATTCTTCTCTATCCGTTGCTCTTAAAAATAACGCGATTGATCAGGGGTATCATGATATTAAAAAGGCTGTGACAAATGCGGATCTTGTCATCCTGGCAACCCCCGTGAGTATTATCACGGGAATGTTGTCCATGATCGGCCCGCATCTTAAACGCAATTGCATTGTCACCGATGTCGGAAGTGTTAAGACCCCCATTGTTCATATCGCCCAGGAGCATCTTGGGGGACATGTGTCTTTTGTCGGCTCGCATCCGTTGGCCGGATCGGAAAAACGGGGCGTTCAGTATGCGCGCGGTGATTTGTTTGAGCGTTTGGTGTGTATTATGACACCGACGGAAAAAACGAACCGCCATGCCTGCGAACGGGTAAAACGGTTATGGATGAAGCTCGGGGCTGAGGTTAAGATCATGTCCCCTGAAGAGCATGACCGCATCCTGGCCTACACAAGTCATCTCCCGCATGTCCTGATGTCCGCTTTAATGAGAACGGTTCCCTCGGAGTGTTTGATGTATGCTTCCGGCGGGCTTAAAGATACAACGCGCATCGCCTCATCCTCTCCCCAAATGTGGAATGATATTTGTCTGGGTAATCCCCGGAACATTATCCGCACGATTGATGAATTGGTCAAAAATCTTTCCGCCTTCAGAAAATTCATCAGCGCCCAGGATCACAAAAATCTCCTGAATCAATTCAAGACTTCCAAGAGTAAAAGAGATGGCATCAGCTGAGCCGGAGAAAACCACTGTCATTACGATTGACGGTCCTGCCGGCGCCGGAAAAAGTACTGTCGCTAAGGCATTAGCCCAAAGACTTAAATTTTCCTACCTTGATACAGGGGCCATGTATCGTGCCCTGACCTTGAAGGCCCTGCAAGAAAAGATCAATCTTGAGCAAGAAGATTCCCTGGTTTCATTAGCTAAGCGGACCGTGATTGACCTTAAGGCGGACGGCTCGTCGGGTTTGAAGGTATTTTTAGACGGCGAAGATGTTTCTGAGGCCATCCGGACGCTGGAGGTGACAAATCATACATTTTATATCGCCCGCGCGGCAAAGGTCCGCGGCATGATGGTCCGATGGCAAAGAGCGTTAGGAGAAAAGGAGAATATTGTTGTGGAAGGACGCGATGCGGGAACTGTTGTTTTCCCTAAGGCCGCTGTCAAATTTTATCTCGATGCTGATTTTACAGAGCGGACAGGCCGGCGGATCAAAGAATTGAAGGAAAAAGGCAATACATTTAATGAAGAAAAACTGAGAGTCGAACTTAAAGATCGTGACAATAAAGATTTCACGCGCACCGTCGGCCCTTTAAAAAAAGCAGAGGATGCGATTTTTATCGACTCAACCCACCTGTCCGTCGATGGTGTGGTCACAAAAATGCTGGGATATATCCATGGATAAAGCTTTAATACGCAATTTTTCCATCATCGCGCATATTGATCACGGCAAGTCTACCCTGGCGGACCGTCTTTTGTTGTTTACCGGGGCGATTGATGAACGTAAATTCAAGAATCAATTGCTGGATGATATGGACCTGGAGCGCGAGCGGGGGATTACGATTAAGGCCTCGGCGGTACGCATTGATTACAAGGCAGACGACGGCAAAGCTTACGTCTTTAATCTTATTGATACTCCCGGGCACGTTGATTTTTGTTATGAGGTTGAGAAATCCCTGCGTGCCTGTGAAGGGGCCCTTCTCCTCGTCGATGCCTCCCAGGGGGTTGAGTCCCAGACGGTTGCCAATAATTATCTCGCTATTGATAATAACCTGGAGATTCTTCCCGTGATCAATAAGATTGATATTGCCAATATCGATATTGACCATGCCAAAAATGAACTGATAAAGTTCCTGGGATTTAAGGAAAAAGATATTCAGAAGGTTTCTGCAAAGGAAGGGACCGGCATCAAGGAGCTCTTTGAAAAGGTCGTGAGTTTCATC
>CBDUYP010000197.1:0-2579 GCA_965371485.1 uncultured bacterium | reverse complement strand
AGTCAAAAAGATGGTTTTTCCTTCTTTATTTAATTGCACCAAATAATCCCAGATAAGAAATTTCAACCCAAGGTCACAGGCTGCTGTGGGCTCATCGAGAATAAGGATCTCCGGATCGTGCACCAATGCCCGGCATAAAAGGAGCCGTTTCCTCATGCCGGCGGAAAGCGCGCGATGTTTGACATTCCGTTTATCCGTAAGCTGAAAGCGTTCCAACAGTTCATCAGCCCGCTTAGAAGCGATGCCCGGCCTGATTCCAAAGTATCCGGCCTGATAGACGAGCATCTGATGGATCGTCAAAAAGGGGTCAAAATTAAAGTCCTCGGCGCACAGGCCAAGCAAGCGCCGGCTCTGCGGGTATTCCATAATCGTATCGTACCCGAAAACCTTCACCTGACCGGCACGATAATTGGAGAGGCCGGTAATCACATTGATCGTCGTGGTCTTGCCGGCCCCGTTGGGCCCGAGAAAGGCAAAAAAGTCCCCGCGTTTAACCTCAAGGTTAACATTATCCAAAGCCTTGAAGTCTCCGTAATGCTTGGTTAAACCCTTAATCGCGATAGCTGTTTCGGAATTCCGCATGGCATTTATCTTAACATAAAATATTCAAATACAATTAATTTATGCCCGCGTTGGAATTTACACCGAGGTGGAAATTCCGATGCTATAAAGTCGATCAATGATTTCTTCCATATCCACTAACGTCATCATCTCAGCGCGGAGTTTTGCGGCAAAGGGAATATCCTTAAAATAGCCGGCATAATGCTTGCGGAATGTTATGACACCATAGTGCGGGCCCTTGTAATGAACAGATAACCGCAGATGTTCAACACAAAGGTCAACGCGCTCCTTAAGGGAGGGGGCAGGCAGATGTTGATGTGTTTTTAAATAATGCTTGGCCTGCCGGAATATCCAGGGATTGACAACCGCGGCTCTTCCGATCATGACCCCGTCACAACCGGTCTCAAACATGGCGCTGACGTCCTCATCACTGACCACATCACCGTTACCGATAACAGGAATCGAAATATGTTGTTTGATCTTCGAAAGCCACTGCCAGTCAGCTTTGCCTTTATACCCCTGACAGCGCGTCCGGCAGTGAACCGTAAGGGCCGCGGCCCCGGCATCCTCGACAATTCGCGCCACATCCAAAATGACAATATCCGTCTTATCCCAGCCCAAACGTGTCTTGACCGTAACCGGTAACCGGGTCGAACGCACAGCCGCTTTGACGATACGCCCGAAATGGGAAAGATCCCGCAGGAGGCCGGCCCCTTCACCGCGCGCGACATGTTTTTTAGCCCAACAACCGCAATTGATATCAATAAAATCCGGGTGATAACTCTCTGCGATCCGCACCGCTTCTTCCACAGAACTCTCAACACCGCCGAAGATTTGAATCCCGACGGGCCGCTCTTCTTCAGTAACCGTAATCTTTTTAACGGCCTTGGGGATATCACGGATCAAGGCTTCACTGCTGGTGAATTCCGTGTAAACCACATCCGCGCCCCTGCGACGGCAGACAAGACGGAAAGTCGTGTCTGTAACATTTTCCATCGGGGCCAGGACAATGGGTTTTTCGATTTCAATGGATCCAATTTTCATACCGTAAAGTATACTTACATTTCATACAAATTGCAAATTTGCGGATTTTATTGTATAAAGAGTACGATGAAAAAAATTCCTGTTTCTTTTTACACATTGGGATGCCGGGTGAATCAATCGGAAACCGCGTCCATCCAAAACAGCTTTGAGGCCAACGGATACAAGGTCATGGATTTCGGTAAGCCGGCCGATATTGTGGTCGTTAATACCTGTACCGTAACGGAAAACGGCGACACCGATACCCGCCGCATCGTCAATAAAATCAACCGGAGCAACCCAAAGGCAAGGATTGCCTTAATCGGCTGTCAGGCCCAGATGCAAAAGGACCGGTTAACCGGACTTCCAAATGTTAAATGGGTTGTCGGCAACGGAAAAAAAATGGATCTCGTTTCTGTTTTAAACGAAATCAAAGACACCGACACCCCACAGGTGATTACGCCGGCCATCCCGCGCGGACGCTTCACCGTTCCCTTTGCAGGCATTGACCGTTCGCATACCCGTGCCAATATCAAAATTCAGGACGGCTGCGACTTCTTCTGCGCGTTTTGTGAAGTGCCTTACGCGCGGGGACGGGCCCGGAGCCGTCAATTTGACGATATCCTGCGCGAGGCAAAGATTCTCGTGGCAGCCGGGCACAGGGAATTGGTTGTTACGGGAATCAATGTAGGAACCTATGCTGACAACAATAAAAACATCACGGATGTTATTAAAGCCTTAGATGATCTTAAAGGCCTCAAGCGCATCCGGATTTCCTCCATTGAGCCGACGACCATCCCCGATGAATTGTTAAATATGTGCCAGACAAAACTCTGCCGGCATCTTCACATCCCGCTGCAAAGCGGGGATGACGCGATTTTGAAATTAATGAAAAGACAATATTCCGCCCAAATGTTCCGCAACTTTATTCAGAAAGCCCATGACACCATTCCCGGAATCTGTATCGGAACCGATATCGTTGTCGGATTTCCCGGCGA
>CBDUYP010000196.1:0-2579 GCA_965371485.1 uncultured bacterium | reverse complement strand
TTGAAAAGTTGAACGAGCATTTGGTGAAAAATAAGAAATCCCTGGATAAAGATATTTTTCTGATTGATATCCTGGATTTGCAGGGAAAGATTGTGGCGTCTACGGTTCCTCAAAGAATCGGTACCGATAAATCTCAAGAGCCATATTTTTTAAAAGGAAAAGAAGGGATTTATGTCAAAGATATCCATGAGGAGGAGTGGGGCATCGAGATGGATATCTCAGCTCCGCTGAAAAGACGTGAATATCCTTTTGAAACCACGGGCGTTCTTGTTAACCATTATGATACGGTTCCTTTTAACGCGATGTTTACCGGCGAGTTGGTTTTAAGTTTTGGGGCAAAGACCCAGATGAGAGGTGTCGGTAAGACAGGAGAAACGTATCTTGTCAATCAGGACAGACTGATGATCACAGGCTCTCTTTTCATAAAAGATGCCGCGTTTAAACAAGAAGCGGATACGTATCCTGTAAGAAAATGTTTCGAAGAGAATGAAGAAGTCGTCGGGATTTGGTCGGATTACCGGGGTATTTCGGTCGTGGGTTCTTCGATGTGTATTTCGATGGGGGACTTTAAATGGACACTTCTTTCGGAGCAGGATGCGGCAGAGGCCTTTGCTTCGCTGGACTCCCTCAGAGATTTATTCTTGAGTATTATTATTGCCGTATTCGCGGCGGCCGGGATTATTGCCTTTTATACGGCCAAACTTATTTCTGATCCGATCCAGACTCTTCAAAAAGGAGCCGCCATCATCGGGAAGGGTAATCTGGATTACAAGATTAAAATAGATGCCAACGACGAGATCGGGCAGTTATCCATGGCATTCAATCAGATGGTTGTTCGTTTGCGTGATGCCAGGACGAATTTAGAGATGGAAAAGACTCTGTTGCAGGAACAGAAGAAGACCCTTGAAAAAGTCAATCAGGAATTAGACCGTTTTGTTTATACGGCAAGCCATGACCTGAGGGCGCCTTTGCGGGCGATCAGTTCGTTCGCGGGAATTCTTGAGGAAAAATACCGGGATAAGGTTGACGATAAGGGGCGGCACTACATGGAAAGGATTCACAAAAACGCGGGAAGGATGACGCATCTCATCGACGATCTTTTGACCCTATCGCGGATCTCACGGCAGAAAAATCCTTATAAGGATGTTCCTCTGCGCACGGTGATTGATGCAGTCGTCCGGGAGCGTCTGGAATTTGATATGAAAAAACATCATGTCGAGGTGCTTATCCCGGAAAATCTGCCGACGGTCAAATGTGATCCGATAAAGATAGAAGAGGTCTTTCTGAATCTTTTTACTAATGCCATTAAATTTTCTTTAAAGAAAAATAAGCCCAGGATCGAAGTCGGGTGGCAGGATGAAGGAGAATGTTATCAATTTTTTGTTAAGGATAACGGCATTGGCATTGAACCGCGGTATCATGCTAAGATCTTTGACGTTTTTCAGCGCCTTCATCCCGAAAGTGAGTATGCAGGAACAGGCGCGGGGTTGAGTATCGTTAAAAGTGTTATCGATGATCATAATGGCCGCATTTGGGTTGAATCAAAGGCAGGGGAAGGGGCCGCGTTTTTTTTCACAATCCCAAAAGATGTCGCAAAGAAACACAAAAAAATCGGGGAAATCCTGGTAGAACAACATGTCATCAGCGAGGATGAATTAACACAGGCATTAAAGAAACAGGTGGAAGAAGGATAACACAGAAGAAAAATCATGACAGAAACAATGTCCGGGGGCGACCCGATAAATATCCTTCTTGCCGAAGATGATGAGGATGATACGGAAATCATCCTGCTTGCTTTTCAGGAGGCAGGTGTCAAAAATAATCTTTATATTGTAAGGAATGGACAGGAGGTATTGGATTATCTTGATAGAAAAGATCCTTATCAGGATACAAAAAAATATCCCCTGCCGCAGTTGATCTTTTTGGATATTAATATGCCCCGGGTGAGCGGGATCGATGCCCTTAAAAAACTTAAAGGAGACCCCCGGCACAAAGCGATACCTGTTATTATGTTGACTTCTTCCAAACATGAGGCTGATATTGCCGAAAGTTACAACTATGGAGCGGCTGCCTATATCGTGAAGTCCATTAATCATAAGGAATTTATAGAAACCATCAGATGTTTTAATTCTTTTTGGCAAAGAGTGGAACTGCCGAAAAGAATATCATAAGATATTCCGGAGGAGGTGTAAGATGGACGACAGGCAAATTTTAATTATTGATGACAGTGAGGATGACAGGGAGATTATTTCCATGAATTTTCAAAAGGCAGGGTTTAACAACATCCTTACTGCCGCTGACGGTGTCAGCGGCATCGAGGCCGTCAGGGAAAATGATGTTGCGTTTATCCTGGTGGACACAAATTTGCCCGGGATGGACGGATTCGAGACATGTCGAAAGATTAGAGAAATAAAAGGCGACGCTGTGAAGATTATCATTTTTACGGGGTTCGTTGATGTTATTGATGTCGGGAAGGCCCGGGAGGCCGGGGCTGACGGGTATAGCGTGAAAACAGAGGACAGCGAAGACTTGATTGAACAGATCAAGAAACTCATGTAGGGATCCTGATACTAAGGCTG
>CBDUYP010000195.1:0-2610 GCA_965371485.1 uncultured bacterium | reverse complement strand
ACACGCACGGCCACAGGATCCATGAATTTTTCATAAGCCTGAATCGCTTTTTGCACAGCCTCTTTGACAAAATCTTTATTTTGAATCTTTACACCTTCGAAAAGCAAGGCCTGCTCTTCATACATTTGGGCAATCCTCAGCAGAGCCCTGAGAGGGACATCTCCTTTAAACTGAAATGTATCCATAAACATTTTCCGGGCTTCTTCAAAATAATATTGGGCCGCGTCATAATAGGCCAGGTCATAACTGATGATCCCCAAATTATGCATGGATTCTGCCACCGCATAAACATATTCCTGTTCATGAGAAGTGACCATCTCGGTTAACTCTTCCTTTAGATTTACAGCCTGTTTATATATAATGGTTGATGCATCCAAAGAATATTCAGAAACCTTTGATTCATCTTCAAGAATATTGTGCGCTTCGACTTTAACAGAGAAGTGATCCAATAGTTTTGCCTGGCCGGCAAGACTCATCTTCTGTATTCCAAAAATTTCTCCCAATGTTGAAAATCTTTTCCCGATCTCTCTATATTCCATAATAAAATCGACGTCATTTTCTGTAAGCCCCAATGCCTTGATGTCTTCTTTTGTCCCCCGGTTTAAAACATCTATTCTCTGCTTTACCGCGATTGAAAATGCCCCTTTTCTTGACGGCTCTGCCATATACATGATTGTCTCTAACATAAGATTAAGCAACGGTCTCGGAAAATTCTTGTCCAGCTGAGGTTCCTCTGATATGCGGTCAGAAGTAAGAATAGTGTTAAGAACAGTAAGCTTATTGGTGAAGGACGGTTCTTCTTTATAATCATGATAATACCTGTCCACATACTCAAAATATTTTTGGATCAGAGGCTTTAAAATAAATCTGTTTATCTTGGTCATTAACTCCGTATCTGTTTTAATGATCCCTTTGACAAACGGTAGTTCATAATAATACAAGGCATCCTTATCCTTTCCTGCCGCGGCAGCCGTATCCCCCTGATAGGTCCAAATCTTTTTAATACGACTCAACGGTGAAAGTTTAAACGTATCATTCAGGTCATATTTATGAGACTTTTGAAAATACGCAATGGCTCTCTTTAAAGACCAATTCGGTTTTGATAATTCCCATACACCAAGGACATATTCTTCAATGGATTGCATGACATTTTTCTCTAATCCGATAAACGCCTTGCTTTTGTGGGCCTCAAGAGCTGTTTCATAAGCCATGTCATACTCCCCGGATTCCGCGTAGGCAATGGATAGATGAGCTAAAACCTCTCTTTCTTTACCTTTTAAGCCAAGGTGATTTCTAAAGTCGTCCAATTTCTTCAGATAAAATCCGACAGGGGTCCCATAAACGACCTTTAAAACCTTGGCCTCACCTGAACCCCCTATCTGAAAAATATGAACGGTCATGTTTCCCTGTTTATCCGGACCTTCGACTCCCGGGATAAATTCTTTATACCCAGGGATTCCCCATCCCGTAACATCTAACTTCTTTATGACAGCTGCGGTAAACACAAGATCATTCGCTTTAACCACTCTGTCCTGTGTCAGGATTTCATCCCGGTTAGCTACCCATTCCTTTGTTTTGGGTTCATCCGGGTCAAAAATTCCCGCACCTTTCAGTATCATCTTTTCCTTAAAAGAAAATTTATTCCAATTCTCAATCTTCCCCAGTCCTTCACCGGTCTCTGTCTGCGCGACTTTATCAGGAACGAGCCGCACGGTCATCTCCGCGCCTGTGATCTTCGCGAGAACCATAGCCATGACAGCCTCAGGGGCACCGCCGACCCCTATTAATAAGTGGGCTTTACCGAGAATAATCTCAAGGGCCGGCATCAGGTCATCGTCTTTGATGAGGATCAGATTCCCGTTTTCAAACCGCCCGGTTTTCTCAACTTCTTTTTCCATTTTATCGAAATTCTCTTCAATAACAGTAATACCCTGAGTGGTTCCGTTGGAATTCTTTTTTCCCTGTATTAATGCTTTTATTAATTTTCTATGTCGTTTCCGGAGTAAAACAATGACTTTAAGTTCATCAACAGGAATATCAAGTTTTTTGGAAAGATTTTCCAAATTCTGCCATACAGGATTACCGATACAGACGCCACACCCTTTGGCCTTTGGGCCGACAAATGTCTTCATCACCGGGATCATGTCAGGAAGGCTTAATAATCCATACTGATTTTTACCTTCAACCCTCGCGTAAGCCGCGGCAAAAATTGCCCCGAACATATCGGCATTAACAAGACTCTCTGCGTTCTCAAAAGCACTTAAAGCGATATCCGCGGCAATCTTTTCGGGATCCGCCACAATAGATTTAAGGTCAAAAGCCTCCCGGCCGAATTTTTCTTTCCGGTAAAGCATAGGAAGACCCTTTTGTTCCCCTTCGGCTGTCGCAACCTGCGCAACCCAATAAAGCGTATTATAAATATGTCTCAGCATCCATACACTCATACTCCGCGCACGAAAGATTTGGAAGGTATTCCGGTTGTCTGTCCTGTATTCGACCGCTCGCGCCGCAACCTCTCCTGCAGCATGAGGTAATTCATGAAGATCCCGTTCCATTTTGCCCTTACTTTTCTTCTTCAATCCCAAATTCCAGAACACAGGAGGAGTAACT
>CBDUYP010000194.1:0-2622 GCA_965371485.1 uncultured bacterium | reverse complement strand
TGCGTGTCGCGTTTTCTGATGCGCAAATAAGCCGGGTTAATCTAAAAAGGAAGCAGATAACAACAGAAGATAAAGAGACGGTTCATTATGACGAGTTGATTATTACCGATACCGGTGTGGATAAATTTCCGGATATCAAGGGAACCAATAAATCCGGTATTTTTGCCTTGAGAAGATTGCGTGACATAAGCCGGTTGATAACGATGTTGCCTCTTGTTGAAACGATTGTCATTCAGGCAGGAGGTCTGCCCGGCCTTGAAATGGCAGTGGCCCTGAAAAAGAGGAATAAGGAGGCCATAAGGATTGTTCCCGGTAAAGAGAACCTGCCTGCAGAGGATGGGGACATGCAGATGATTGAAGACAATGCCGTAGCGGAAGTTCTCGGCGACAGCGAGGTTAAGGCGGTACGATTAAAATCCGGTAAAGTTATTGCCTGTCAGGCGGTTATCTTTGGTGATACACAAACGGATATTAAGTTGTTCAGGGATTGTGGGCTTCAAATCCCGAACCGCATTTCTGTGAATGAACATTTTCAGACGGGCATCGAGGGTGTCTTTGCCTTGAACGGTGTTTGTGAATCTGCCTAAGATTTCCCTTGCCAAACACATATAATAATGTATTATTGTTTATAGGAAAGATCGGTAGTGTTGCCCCATCAGAAATGTATTTGCCTTTCACCCAAGCACTCGAATAATCATCAGGAAAATACCGCATCAAAATTCTGATTAATATCAAATCATCCATGATGAGAAATCGATAATATTGTTAGCTCCCTAAATGCCCGGATCTCAACTGTTTGTGATTGATGCACATGCCTTATGTTACCGTTCTTATTATGGCATCAAGGGGTTGGTAACGCGTGACGGCCAGGCCACAAACGCGGTTTACGGATTTGTGGCGACTTTAAAAAAGATTTTCCGGGATTATCATCCCGCGTATTTGGCTGTATGTTTTGATTCGCCCGCAAAGACTCGCCGGAAGGAAAAATTTGCTGACTACAAGATCCACCGCCCTTCTATGCCGGATGATCTTATCAGTCAAATTCCTATTATCAAAAGCGTGGTAACGGCTTATCATATTCCGATTTTTGAGATAGAAGGCTTTGAAGCGGACGATCTTATTGCCACGATGGTCCGCAAGATGTCTTGTGAAAATCTTGAATCCGTTATTGTCAGTGATGATAAAGATATGTTTCAGTTAGTGAATAAAAATGTAAAAACATTAAGCCTCCGGAAGGATAAAATGTTCGGGCAAAAGGATGTCAAAGACTGTCTCGGGGTCGACCCTAAGTATGTCACCGATTACATCAGTTTGGCAGGGGATAAGACAGATAATATTCCCGGAGTTGCCGGGATTGGCGAGGTTTCGGCCAAGAATTTGATTAACCAGTACGGCGGGATTGAAAATATCCTTGCCAGCATCGAAGAACTAAAATCCCAGCGTACGCGTGAAAAGTTGCGCGAGCAAAAAGATATGGCCATCCTCAGCAAAGAACTCGCGGAATTAGAGTCTGACGCGCCGATGGAATTTAATCTGGACAGCCTGCGGGTCAGAAAGCCGGACAACAAACGCTTGTTTGAGATTTTCAGTGAGATGGAATTCCGGCGTTATGCGCAGGAATTGTCAGAGGATGTGCAGGATCAAGGAAAGATGTCTGTTAAAGAAATCAAGACACGACCGCAAGTCAAGGCATTAGCCGATCAAATTCTAAAGAAAGGGCAGTTTGCATTTTTGATAGAGTCCAGAGAGTCAGCGGAATCTCTTTTTGCAGACCGCATCATCATCTCGATAGGGGAAGAAGATGTGTACGGTGTTTGTGTCGATCAGTTACCTGGCTTAAAGGGTATTTTCGAAGATGAAAAAATTATCAAGATTACGTATGATATTAAGGAAACATTCAAAATGTTTGAACGGTGGGATTGTGACATTAAAGGCAATATCTTTGATTGTTTGCTGGCGGGGTATCTTTTAGCACCTGCGCATCAGGGAAATGATATTGGCGCGTTGGCCTGGCAGTATTTAAAGATATCAGTTCCCGAGACCGATAAACGGCATCGGGAGACAATGATATTGTATCAATTGTATTCTCCCTTGCTTAAAGTCATTGAAGAGCGGGATCTTTCAGCGTTGCTTACGGAAATTGAGATTCCCTTATCCCGTGTATTAGCCCGGATGGAAGAGGAAGGCGTCAAGCTTAACGGGAAACTTCTTAAGGAGCTTTCTTCGGAATGCGGCAAAAGAATTAACGGAATGACAACGGAATTATTTGATTTGGCAGGAGAGGAATTTAATCTGAATTCACCGAAACAGTTAAGCCGTATTTTATTTGAAAAGTTAAAACTGCCTGTTCTTAAAAAGACCAAAACAGGATTTTCCACCAATGAAGGAGTGTTAACCCGGTTAGCCGTGAAACATCCGCTGCCGGCGTTGATATTAGAGTATCGCAAACTGGCAAAATTAAAATCAACGTATATCGATGCCCTTCCCAGGTTGGTTGACCCCAAGACGAAGAGAGTTCATGCCTCTTTTAATCAGGCAGGTACAGAGACCGGGCGGTTGAGTTCTAACAACCCGAATCTTCAAAATATTCCGATCCGGACGGATTTGGGCAAAGAAATCCGT
>CBDUYP010000193.1:0-2643 GCA_965371485.1 uncultured bacterium | reverse complement strand
CCTCTGCAGAAAACGCTGGGAGGCATCCACACAGGTCAGGTTCATATTAAAATGACCTTTAAACGTCCTGCGGACGGAATTCACCTCATTTTTCCGGACCAAACCGTTATCAATAAAAATACAATACAAATTCTTCCCAACCGCTTTCTGGAGCACCATCGCGGCAACGGAAGAATCTACCCCCCCGCTTAATCCGAGAACCACTCTCTTTTTGCCGACCCTCTCCTTGATTTGCTTAATCGTGGAGTCAATAAACTTATCCACTGTCCATCGGGGAAGACACCCGCAAATCTGGTAGACAAAATTATTCAGAATCTGCGTCCCGCGCTGGGTATGAACCACCTCGGGATGAAATTGAACCCCGAAAATTTTCTTTGCGCGGTTGGCAACAGCGGCAATAGGGGCATTCAGGGTATGGGCCATGGCAACAAATCCCTGCGGGACTTTTGCAATTTCATCTGAATGACTCATCCAACAGGTCAAATTTGTCGGGACATTGGCAAAGACATCCTTATTGCTGTCAACAAACAGTTCTGCCCGGCCAAACTCCCTGCCTTTACTTTTTTTAACCCTGCCTTTAAACATCTGAACAATCAACTGCATACCGTAACAGATACCGAGAATAGGCAGTCCTGATTTAAAAATCTCCGCCTTTGGAAAAGGAGCATTTTTATCATATACGCTTAGAGGGCCTCCTGACAAAATAAGCCCTTTGGGATTAAATTCCTTAATTTCTTCAAGGGAGATATTAAAGGGAACAATCTTACTGAAAACTTTATTCTCACGGATGCGCCGGGCGATCAGTTGTGTGTATTGTGACCCGAAATCCAGGACCAGAATTAAGTCCTTGTGCCGGGGTTTACTGATCTTGAAAGATAATCTGGTCCTGTTCCTGGGCAATCGAAGCCGTAACAATTTTTTCTTTTTGACAACTCTTACAGCCCTTTTTATGAATCGGTTTCTTTTAGCCGCTCTTTCCTTACCCGACAGGACGACTTCTTTCTTGACCGTCTTTTTTGTCTTTTTCTTGACGACTTTTTTTACAACCTTCTTTGCCTTGGATTTCTTTTTCATATTTTTCCCTATTTTATAGTATCGGAATTTACACCGAAGGTGGAAATTCCGACACGTGCATAAAATAGGCCTCTAGAGAGGCCTATTTTATTTCCCCATACCCACACGCTGTCCAACCTGAAATACTTTTCCTTCTGTTTGGATGGATGGGGCAATAATGATTTCAACATCATGCATCTCTTTAATATTGGAGGCACCTAACGACCCCATGGATGTTTTCAATGCGCCGACGAGATTCTGAGATCCGTCATCGACTTTCGCCGGCCCAAAAAGGATTTCTTCAAGTTTCCCGGTCGTCCCGACACGAATACGGGTTCCGCGGGGTAAATTTGCGTGGGAGGTTGCCATGCCCCAATGATATCCCTTGCCCGGGGCTTCATCCGCCTTGGCAAAGGCCGATCCCACCATAACGGCATCCGCGCCTGACGCAAAGGCCTTACAAATCTCTCCGCCGATACGCATACCTCCGTCGGTCATAACAGGAACATATTTCCCTGTTCTTTTATGAAAGAAGTCACGTGCGCCTGCAGCGTCAACCGTGGCTGTAACCTGCGGAACACCTATGCCCAAGACCCCTCTTGTCGTACAGGCGGCACCGGGGCCGATACCCACCAGAAGCCCTGATGCCCCGACATCCATCAACTCCAAAGCCATATCATACGTCACACAATTTCCCAGGACAACAGGGATCTTGGTCTCTTTACAAAATTTTTCCAAATTCAAAACCTTATATTCGCTGGAGATATGCTTGACAGAAGCCACCGTGGACTGCACGACAAAAATGTCACATCCGGCTTTCCCGGCAATCTTGGAAAATTTTTCAGCATTTTGGGGGATACAACTTACAACGGCAGGAACTTTCGCTTTCTTGATTTCTTCAACCCGTTTGGCAACGAGCTTTTCTTTAACCGGCTTTAAATAGACACTCTGGACTAATTTTGTGGCTTCCTCTGGACTGGCGCTAGCGATCTCATCTAAAACAGCATCCGGATTCTCATAACGTGTTTGAATTCCATCCAGATTAAGGACCGCGATCCCGCCCAATTTTCCCATCTCGATCGCAAACTTAACATTGACAACACCATCCATCGCTGCTGCAAGAATGGGAACCTTAAAATGAACTCCTCCAAGGGAAAAATCCGTGTTGACTTCATTGGGATTGACCGTGACCATCCTTGGGACCAGGGCGACTTCATCAAATCCATAACAACGCCGCGCCCGTCTCCCTATCCCGATCCATTCTGCCATAATGTCATAACCTATTGTTATTGTTTAAGATAAGAGCGATAGAAAAAATATTGCAATAACAAGTATTTAACTATTTTAAGGATATACTATAATGAATGTGAGGTGAAATGTCAACAAAAAAAATGGTGTCAGTCCCGATTTCATCGGGACTGACACCATTTTTTCGCAATCTTACAGCAGATATTTTGGAACTTTTATTACATCATTCCGCCCATACCGCCGCCCATACCACCCATGCCACCCATACCGCCGGGAGGCATTCCTGGCATACCGCCTTTTTCATCTTCAGGGGCATCTGTAACAAGGGCCTCTGTTGTCAGC
>CBDUYP010000192.1:0-2666 GCA_965371485.1 uncultured bacterium | reverse complement strand
AAAATGGGGCCGAACTGGGATGATGATTTAAGCGGCTCCCCGGACTTCGCGCGCAAGGATCCTAATCTCAAGAATCTTTCCTCTGCCGAGCAGGAAGCCATGTTCCAGTTGGAGAAAATGGCTTTTTATTATTTGCCGCGTATCTGCAACCATTGTCTGAACCCTGCCTGTGTGGCATCGTGTCCTTCCGGAGCCATTTACAAAAGAGGAGAAGACGGGATTGTCTTGATTAATCAGGATGTCTGCCGGGCATGGCGTATGTGTGTTACAGCCTGTCCTTACAAAAAATCTTATTACAACTGGAATACAGGGAAATCCGAGAAATGTATTCTTTGTTATCCGCGGATTGAAGCGGGAATGGCTCCTGCCTGTATGCATTCCTGCGTGGGGAGGATCCGCTATTTAGGGGTTATTCTTTATGACGCAGAAAAGATACATCAAACAGCTTCTTGCGAGGAACAGGATTTAGTGGATTCTCAATTGGATATTTTGGCTGATCCCTTTGACCCCGAAGTCATCAAATCAGCGAAAGAAAACGGGGTTGCGGATTCCACTATCAAGGCGGCCCAGGATTCACCGTCTTACAAATTTGTTAAAGAGTGGGGATTGGCCCTGCCGCTTCATCCTGAGTTTAGAACGCTTCCGATGTTATTTTATGTTCCGCCGCTATTGCCTGTCATGGCTTCTTTAAAAGACGCCAAGGATGAAGAGCAAAAGAAAAAACTTCATGAGATGTCCAAGGTGTGGGATGATACCTGGTTGTATGATACCAGCACCGAAGAGCTCTGGGGAACCATTGACCAGGCGCGTTTACCTCTTAAATATTTGGCCAATTTATTCAGTGCCGGAGATGAGAGTAAGGTCAAAGAGCGGCTTAAAAAACTTATGGCTGTCCGACTCTACCGGCGTCACAAGACAGTTGGGGATATTACAGAAGGAAAAGCGCTGGATGCTTTGAAGGATACCGGGTTAACCCCTAAGGACGCGGATGACATTTATTATTTAACGGCTCTGGCCAAGTTTAGCGACCGGTTTGTTATTCCGGCATCACACCGGGAACAGGCAATCGAAATGCTTGAGTTTACCGGCGATTGTAAAGGGAATTCCGGTTTCGGAACAAAGCAGCCGGTGGAGAGAGGATTGTAATGGATCTCAAACATTATCATCTTATTGCAGGGTTATTTGATTATCCTCATGTTGCCTTCTGTGGGAATGTTCAGAAGATTTTAATCTATTTGCAGGAACATTATCCCGAGTCTGCGAAGGACGTTGATTTATTTTACGTCAATTTGCCTACTGGAGATCTCGATAAGATGCAGGAGTTGTTTACCCGTTCCTTTGATGTTCAGGCGATAACGACTTTGGATATCGGTTATGTTCTTTTTGGGGATGATTACAAAAGAGGCGAGCTTCTGGCGAATTTGAACCGTGAACACAAACAAGCGCAGAATGATTGCGGCAGTGAACTGGCGGATTACCTTCCGAATATCTTACGTTTATTGTCGAAGTTAAAGGATGAAGAACTTGTCAAAGACCTCGTCGGGGAAATCCTTGTTCCGGCATTGGGAAAGATGATCGCCGAGTTTGATCCCGAACGTCTTGTGAAAAAGAATACGTTGTATAAAAAGCATTACAAAACATTGATCGAGACGCCTCAAGACAAGGCTGCGATTTATGGTCATGTGCTCAAAGCGCTGAATTTGATTCTGAAAAAAGATTTTAATATACAAAAGCAAACCATGGCACCGGAACACGGCCGGGATTTCCTGAAATCTATCAGCACCGAGATGGCTGTTGAAAAAGTCGCCGGAGAATAAAGGGTTAAACTTATGAACGTTTTACACACTTTTCTTTTTATCGCGTTACCGTATATTGCCATTGCCGTTTTCTTTGTCGGGGCGATTTACAGATACAAAAATACAGCGTTTAAATATTCTTCTCTTTCTTCGCAGTTTCTTGAAGGAAAAAAGCTTTTTTGGGGTACGGTTCCGTTTCATATCGGAATTCTTGTCGTGTTTATCGGGCATTTGGTCGCGTTTATGTTTCCGAAAGAACTTCTGGCGTGGAATAGTCTCCCGGTTCGATTGGTTATTCTTGAGGTGACAGGGTTTATTTTTGCATTGAGCCTTTTAATCGGTTTAATACAACTCTTTATCAGGCGGCTTACGACACCCCGCATCATGGTGGTTACCAATGGGATGGATATCATTGTTGAGGTATTGCTTTTGTGTCAGGTGGTTTTGGGATGCTGGATCGCGCTGGGTTACCGTTGGGGTTCTTCCTGGTTCGCGTCTGATCTCTCTCCTTATCTTTGGTCGATTATCAAATTAAATCCTCAAATAGAGGCGGTTAAAGCCATGCCGCATGTGGTTCAATGGCATATCATCACAGCATTCCTGATTCTTCTTTTGCTTCCGTTCACACGGCTTGTTCATTTTTTGGTTACGCCGTTTCATTACATCTTTCGACCGTATCAGCAGGTGATATGGTATTGGAATAGAAAGGCTGTCCGCGATCCAAAAACAGCCTGGACGAAAACTTATCCAAAAAATAATTAAAAAGGATAAAACATGAAAAAACCGGAATTTCTAGAGTTTCATCTGCAGAGAATACAGTTGCTCCAATACACATGGATTGCCTTTTTTATCACGTTTTATGTGTGGTTT
>CBDUYP010000191.1:0-2671 GCA_965371485.1 uncultured bacterium | reverse complement strand
TTTACACCAAAGAACACGAGTGGGTTAACATTGAAGATTCCGCGGCGACCGTCGGGATTACCGATTACGCGCAGTCATCGCTGGGGGATATTACGTTTGTCGAACTGCCTGCGGTGGGCGGTGAAGTGGATCAGTTTGAACAATTCGCCTCTCTTGAATCCGTTAAAGCCGCCAATGATATTTACTGTCCTATGGCGGGAAAGATTATTGATGTTAACAAAGACCTGGAATCCGATCCCGGGCTTATTAATAAGGATTGTTTTGAAAAGGGATGGATTGCCAGGCTTGAGCTTTCTGATATCGAAGAAAGATCCAATTTAATGACAGCCGAAGAATACCGTCAATTCCTGACAGGGGCAGGGTGATCCCGCCCTTGCGTTTATCCTTCCCATGAATCCTTATATTCCCAATACCCAAAGCCAAGTGAAGGAAATGCTTAACGTTATCGGTGTCGATAGCATCGACGATTTGTTCGCCGATATTAAGCCGGAGCATAAGCCGCGGTCATTTGATTTACCCTCCGGGAAATCCGAGTTTGAAGTGGCCGGGCATCTTCGTCATCTTGCCGCGCAGAATGCTGCGGGCCTTACGCTTTTTATCGGGGGCGGGTATTATGATCATTACATTCCTGCCGCGGTCAATGCGCTTATTTCACGGGGTGAGTTCACGACAGCTTATACGCCCTATCAGCCGGAATGTTCTCAGGGGACATTGCAGGCGCTTTATGAATATCAGAGTGCTATCTGCACATTGACGGGAATGGAGGTGGCCAATGCCTCTCTTTATGACGGAGGAACAGCTCTTTACGAGGCGGCCGTGATGGCCATCCGTTTGACGGGACGAAATCGTATTATTATGGATGGCGGGGTGAGTCCTATTTATCGTAAAATTCTTAAGACGTATACCCGTAATCTGGATATTGAATTTGAGGAAACCCCTGTTGTTCACGGACAGAGTGACCGCCCCAGGATCAGAGAGTTATTAAATGATCAGACAGCCGCTGTTATTTTACAAAACCCGAATTTTTTCGGCACTGTTGATGATCATGCTGATATCGTCGAGGAAGCTCACAGAAAAGGTGTCCTGGTGATTGAAAGTGTTTATCCGGTTTCCCTGGGATTGTTAAAAACACCCGGGGAAATGGGCGCGGATATCGTGACCGGTGAGGGGCAGAGTTTGGGCCTGCCTCTTAATTTCGGCGGTCCTTATTTGGGATTTATGGCAACGCGGAAAAAATATATACGGAAAATGCCCGGCCGCATTGTCGGACAAACCGTGGATAGCCAGGGCCGGCGGTGTTTCGTCAACACGCTGCAGGCGCGGGAACAGCATATCCGCCGGGAAAAAGCAACATCGAATATCTGCACGAATGTCTCCCTCTGCGCGGTTTCTGCCCTTATCTTTATGACTCTTCTCGGGAAGAAGGGAATGAAAGAGCTTGCGCAACTCAATCTTGAAAGGGCTGAATTCGCCCGCCGGACATTAGAGAAAATTGACGGCGTAGAAGTGAAGAGAAGTTCGCCGACCTTTAATGAGTTTACAGTCTGTTTGCCCAAAGATGCCTGTGGTGTGGTTGAGGACATGATCCCCAAAGGGTTTGTCGCCGGATTTCCTGCCGGACGGTATTATGAAGGCATGGAAAATTATATGATTATTGCCGTGACGGAAAAGAGGACAAAGGACGAAATTCTCCGTTTCGCGCAATGTTTGAAAGATGTGTTGAAATAAAATGAATGAAATGAATAAAATCGTTGCGGGTGGCAGTGAGCCTGTTCTCATTTTTGAAAAAAGTGTAGAAGGACGGCAGGGTTTCCGTCTTCCCAAGAGTGACGTTCCGATCAAGGCTGAATTACCACAACAATATCTCCGTCGGGAAACGTTGCAGCTTCCCGAAGTCAGTGAGCTCGATACAGTGCGCCATTTTACGCGATTGTCCCAGAAAAATTTCTCCGTGGACACCAATTTTTATCCTTTGGGATCCTGCACCATGAAATATAATCCGCGGGTGACAGAAAGCCTGGCCGGCATGGCGGGTTTTGCGGACCTGCATCCTTTACTCGCGCAGTTGCGCGGGGGTGAGGCATTAGCGCAAGGGGCCTTGCAGATTTTCTATGAAATGGACCGGTTATTATGTGAGATCACCGGGATGGACCGTTTCACCATGCAGCCGCTTGCCGGCGCTCACGGCGAGTTGACAGGTGTGATGATGATGGCCGCCTATCATAAGGCCAAGGGCAATAAAAAGAAATATATCATCATCCCTGATTCCTCGCACGGGACAAACCCCTCTACCGCCGCGATCGCGGGATATGAAACAGTTTCTATTCCTTGCGGCAAGGACGGGACCATGGACATGGCGGTATTAAAAGAGAAGGTGAATGATCACGTGGCCGGACTGATGCTGACCTGTCCTAATACATTGGGGATTTTTAATTCTCATGTCCATAAAGTTGCAAAGATGATTCATGATGTTGACGGATTGATGTATTGTGACGGCGCCAATCTCAATGCCATTATGGGTCGTTACCGGCCCGGGGATACAGGATTTGATTGCATGCACGTCAATCTGCATAAGACTTTCGCAACCCCGCACGGAGGCGGAGGTCCGGGATCCGGTCCCGTAGGTGTTAAAGAAAAACTCGCAAAATATTTGCCGGTTTCCCGTGTGGTT
>CBDUYP010000190.1:0-2689 GCA_965371485.1 uncultured bacterium | reverse complement strand
GGACATCATCGTCCCTGTAAAAAACCGCTACCGCAATCCAAAACAGGTCGGCACTGACCGCCTTGTCTGCGCGTATGCGGCGATGCGCCTGTACAGTATCCCTGCAATTATTGTTGACCTGGGAACAGCCATAACGCTTGACATTGTTTCGCGTAAAAAGGAATACCTCGGGGGCATTATTGTTCCAGGCATCAAATTGTCAGCGGAAACATTATTTCAAAAAACAGCCCTGCTTCCTCAAACGGCTATTCATAAGCCCCGTTCCCTTATTGGAAAAGACACCAAAGACAGTATCTTGAGCGGCCTCTTTTATGGCTATGGTGCCATGATCCGGGGATTGATCGCGCAGATTTCTAAAAAAATTTCAGGAAGGCCGAAAGTCATTGTTACAGGAGGATATACGCGCCTGATGAAACAATATATCGTCGATAAAACGCACGTTATTGATGACCATCTTATCTTAAAAGGAATGGCCTTGTTATGGATGGATAAAAGCTCCTAAAAAAAATTCTTGACAAAATTTATGAGTTTCTGTACATTAGCACTCTATTCAAGGCAGTGCTAATTTTTTTTTATAGTACAGGAATTTCCACCTTTGGTGGAAATTCCTAGCACGGGCATAAAATAGTTGCGAGCCCCCAGGGAGGGGGCGAGTTTATTTTAACCAAGAATCAAGGAGGTGGGAAGGTGAATATTAAACCACTGGCTGATCGCGTCATTGTTAAGGCTATGGAGGCCGAAGAAAAAACAAAGGGCGGAATCGTTCTACCGGATACAGTCAAAGAAAAACCCCAGGAGGGGAAAGTCGTGGCTGTTGGCAAGGGAAAAGTGTTAGACAACGGTAACGTCCAGTCACCGGAGATCAAGGTCGGGGACAGAGTCCTTTACGGCAAGTACAGCGGCACCGAGATTACGGCAAAAACAGGGGAAGAGTTATTGATTATGCGTGAGGACGATATCCTCGCGATTGTTGGATAAAAAAAGATACCCCCGCCTTTGGAGGGGGATTAATAAGGAGGAGTAAGTACCATGGCAAAACAATTAATATTTGGTGATACAGCGAGGAGAGCTATTCTTGAAGGCGTTGAACAACTTTCCAAGGCTGTCAAAGTTACCCTGGGTCCGAAAGGGCGAAATGTTGTTTTGGACAAGAAATTCGGTTCTCCGACCGTAACCAAGGACGGGGTCACCGTTGCAAAAGAAATTGATTTAAAGGATCCTTATCAAAACATGGGCGCGCAGATGGTCAAGGAAGTCGCCGAAAAGACCTCGGACAATGCCGGGGACGGAACCACAACCGCGACTATTCTCGCGGAGGCGATTTATCGTGAAGGTCTCAAGAATGTCACTGCCGGCGCCAATCCCATGGCCTTAAAGAGAGGGATTGACAAGGCCGTGGAAAAAGTCGTTGCCAAGATTGCGGATCTTTCTAACAAAGTGAATCTTAAAAATAACACAGAGGTCGAACAGGTCGCAACCATTGCCGCGAACAGCGATATCCTGATCGGCAAGAAAATTGCCGAGGCCTTTGAGTCTGTCGGTACAGATGCTCCGATCACTGTTGAGGAATCCAAGACGATTAATACAGAGTTGAAAATCGTTGAAGGGATGCAGTTTGATCAGGGATATCTTTCACCGTATTTCTCAACGAATTTGGAGAAAATGACCTGCGAACTGGAGGATACTCTTATTCTGATTTATGAAAAGAAGATTTCCAGTATCAAGGATGTCCTTCCCTTATTAGAGAAGGTCGCCAAAGCCGGAAAACCTCTCGTCATCATCTGTGAAGATGTCGAAGGGGAGGCCCTGGCAACCTTAGTTGTTAATAATATGCGAAAGACCTTGGTCTGTGCGGCTGTCAAGGCTCCCGGGTACGGTGACCGTCGAAAGGCGATGCTTGAAGATATTGCCATCCTGACCGGCGGCAAGGCGATCAGCGAAGACTTGGGGCTCAAATTGGAAAACATCGAAGTCTCAGATCTTGGCACGGCGAAAAAGATTAAGATCGACAAGGAGAATACGACGATTGTTGAGGGCGGCGGAAAGACACAAGACATCAAAGGCCGCATTAATCAGATCAAGAATCAAATCGAGGAAAGCGATTCTTCCTACGATAAAGAAAAATTACAGGAAAGATTGGCCAAATTGTCGGGGGGCGTTGCCATTATCAACATCGGCGCCGCGACCGAAACCGAGATGAAAGAAAAGAAGGCTCGCGTCGAGGATGCGCTTCACGCGACCCGCGCAGCCATCGAAGAGGGAATCGTTCCCGGAGGAGGCGTTGCCCTTTTGAGAGCCATTCCTGAATTAGATAATGTCAAGGGATTTGACGGTGATGAAAAAACCGGTGCCGCCATTGTCCAGCGCGCTTTAGAAGCGCCTGTGCGTCAGTTGGCAATCAATGCCGGTCTGGAAGGATCCGTTATTGTGAATCACCTTAAAAAAGAAGAGAAGGTCAATATCGGGTATGATATCAGTCAGGATGCTTACGTTGATATGCTTAAATCCGGCGTTATTGATCCGGCCAAGGTGACACGGACGGCTTTGCAGAATGCCGCGAGTATTGCCAGTCTTCTGCTGACAACAGAGGCCCTTGTTACAGATGCCCCTGAAGATGAAAAAGGCGGCATGCCAGGAATGCCTCCCGGCGGTATGGGCGGCATGGGTGGCATGGGCGGCGGTATGGGCG
>CBDUYP010000189.1:0-2728 GCA_965371485.1 uncultured bacterium | reverse complement strand
AAATAGGTCGCAGTCCCTTATCCCCGAGATGTTTCTCGACGATACGCGCGGGAACCAATTCATAAAAGAGCCCGCTCAAAAGAAATCCTATGCCTAACGAAACCCATATTTCCCGGACATAATAAATGTAGACATCTGTAAAATGCCGGACGAATTCCATCATGCCTGTCCTCCTTTCGGGATGACATCTTTTTCATCATAAATTTCTCCAAACAATTCTTCCAGGACATCTTCCATGGTCACAATCCCGACATCCCTCCCGTTGACATCCCGGACAATGAACAGATGCTGATTATAAGCCTGGAATTTTTCCAATAACTCATCAGCCTTCGTAAACCAATTCACAAAAATCGGAGGGGTCATAAAATCTCGGACATGGGCGTTGTAATTATCTTTGGCGACCTCTTTGAGCAGGACACGATGCCGTACCATGCCCACGATATCCTTGGGGGTTTTGCCGTAGACCACGATCCGGCTGAAACGCAAGTCGATAATCGCCTCCCGCAACTCCCCTAAAGTCTTACCCGCCTCAAGCGCATAAGTTTGATCCATCGGCTTCATGATCTGAAAAGCCCGCCGGTCATTAAGCCGGAAGACCCTGCGGCACAAAACCTCTTCATCCATCTCAACCGTTCCGGCATCCCGGCCGAGCTTCAGCATCATCTTAATCTCCTCCTCCGTGACTTTAGGAAAAGTGTGTCCTTTGAGCGGCCTGACAAGGCTTGTCAGAACCTTCACAAGAGGCTGGAAACACCAGACAAGCCCCCTTAAAGGTGCCGCCAAAAACAATGAAAGGCTCACCTTGTGGCGTTCCCCGAATGTTTTCGGAATAATCTCTGAAACAACAATGATCGTAAATGTTAAAACCGTTGAAGCCACACCTAACCACTGATCGCCAAACCGATGGGCGACCTGCTGCCCGATAAAGATTGACCCCGCAATATTGATCGCATTGTTGACAATCACAATCGAGGCGATGGTCTCCCTGATGTTCTCTTTGAGAAAAAGGACATCCCCGGAATTCTTCCGCTTTTGTTCAACGAGGATCCTGGCGCGCACCAAAGGAATGATTAAAATCGCGGATTCCGCCAGCGAACAAACACCCGAAGCGAGAACAACTCTGAAAAACAAAATGGACAGAGTTAACATATTAGTATATAAGTATATAAATAGTAAGAGATTATCCGCCTATTATAGCGATAATTGGCCTTTTTGCAAAAAAAATTAAGGGATAACACGTCAAACAGGAATGTGCTTATTCAGGAAGCCGTTCGTATTCTTCAAAGGCAAAAGAGATGTCACCTTCTGTGGTTGGGGGTGTTTCGGCGACTTTCTTGAAATTTGAAAGGAAGTGTTTCGGGAGGACTGTATCGCAATGAAAATTCTTGAGAATCCTGGTCACATAAATCTTTTTCGCAGAATCACTGGCGCCGATGGCCGCGCAAAAAACCTCTGCCCCGCCGATCACGAAGACTTCTTCAACAGCATCTTTTAAACTATCCTGCACCAAGTTGATGGCTTTTTCAAGACTTTCCGCCTTCAAAACACCGTCCGGCAAGGACAATGCCTCATTGCGCGATAAAACAATATTAATTCTGCCGGGAAGCGGCTGAAATTTCTCCGGAAGCGAATCCCATGTTTTTCTGCCCATGATAACGGCATTCTTCTTGCCCGGGGATGTCGTCTTTGTGGTGATCGCCTTGAAATGCTTTAGATCAGCTGACAAGTGCCAGGGCAACTTTCCTCCTTTACCGATACCGGAATTTTCGTCAACCGCAACGATGATATTAAAAGGAATCATAATGAAAGCTCATTTTAAACCGCAATAGAAAATTTTATAAAGTCATCGTGTTGATAATCTATCAGTTCGATATCCTCAAAGGTAAGGTCAAAGACTTTTTTATCAGCAATCTTAAGCCGCGGCAGGGGCTTGCAGGTTCTTTGTAATTGAAGCTTTATGCCGTCGACATGATTTAAATAAATATGCGCGTCTCCGAGGGTATGCACAAAAATACCGGGCACAAGGCCACATTCCCGGGCCACCATGCTCATCAAAAGGGCATAACTTGCAATATTAAAGGGAACCCCCAACGCCACATCCGCGGACCGTTGATACAACTGGCAGTCAAGCCGCTTGTCAACGACATAAAACTGAAAAAAGGCATGACATGGCGGCAGGGCCATACGCTCAATGTCCGCGACATTCCACGCGCTGACAATAATACGCCGTGAGTCAGGATTATTTTTGATCATATCAATGGCATTTTGAATCTGGTCGACATGTTCCTTGCGGTATCCCCTGCCCCCATCGTCCCGGACAAACCTTTCCCATTTACGCCATTGGTACCCGTAAATCGGGCCCAATTCCCCGTTATCATCAGCCCAGGCATTCCAGATGGGAGTATATTCCTTGAGCCCGTCGTTAATATTGGTGGAACCTTTCAAAAACCACAATAACTCCCGGACAACCGCACGAAACAAAATTTTCTTGGTCGTTAAAATCGGAAAGCCCTCACGCAGGTCATATTTACTATGAAACCCGAAAACAGAAAGCGTCCCTGTTCCTGTCCTGTCTCTCTTCTCGTCACCATGTTCCAGAATATATTTTGTTAAATCAAGATATTGTTTCACGCCGGCCCTTTCCACATTTTTTCATTATACTCCGTCATCATCCGCTGTGTATTAAAGAACGCGCTCCTTTGGACACAATGAATCATCTTGTCAATCC
>CBDUYP010000188.1:0-2740 GCA_965371485.1 uncultured bacterium | reverse complement strand
TTGTCCCAATGCCCGGCTTTTAAACGGCTGGGGTATGACAGAGACCTGCCCGCCGAATACGGTGACCCCTCTTGAGAGCGATAACATCGCGAGTGTCGGCAAGCCTGCCCCGCATTGCAAAATCAAAATCGTCGACGGACAGGGTCAGGAGGCGGCTGTCGGGGATGTCGGGGAGATGGCGATATCCGGATGGATTATCATGGACGGTTATTATAAAGATCCGCAGGCAACGTCTTTGGTGAAACGTGACGGCTGGCTTTATACAGGAGATCTGGGCCGTTTTGATAAGGAAGGGTTCCTTTATATCGTGGGCCGCAAAAAAGAAATGATCAAGGTTGCAGGACAGATTGTTTTTGCCCCGGAGGTGGAAGCTGCTTTTTATAAACATGAGGCTGTTCTCGAAGTCGCGGTTATCGGGATGAGCGATAAATTGCGCGGTGAGGTCATTAAGGCCTTTGTGGCCTTGAAAGAGGGGATGGATATCTCGACGCAGGACTTACGTTATTTTGCCAAAGAACATCTCGCCCATTTCAAGGTTCCGCAGGTGATTGAGTTGAGATCGGCACTGCCGAAGAACCGAACAGGCAAGATCGATAAAGAATTACTAAAACAGGAAACATTGACAGAGAGGATTGCAGAATGACGACCATGACCATGAAGAAAGATATTCATCTTACGGGTAAAGATCTGGCAGGGATGGTGCAGTTGCGCCCGGAAGATGTCGGGAAATATGCTCTTGTGCCGGGACCGAGAGAACGGGCAGACAGCGTTGTTAAAAAATTAGAGAAACCGATTAAGAATTTTGCCTTTATGGAATACACCATGCATACAGGGGATTATTGCGGCACCCGGATCAGCACCATTAATGGTGGAAGATTCTCCCCGGATACAGCCATTACAACGGAAATCCTCTGCGCTGCCCGGACACAAAACATGATCCGCATCGGAAGCTGCGGGTCCTTAAGCGAGGATATCAAGATCGGGGATGTTATTGTGATCGACAGTGCCATCAGAGGGGACGGGGTTACTCCTTATTATGTGAAACCGGATTTTCAGACGCAGTCTGATAAAAAGTTGACAGATGCCCTGGAGGAGGTTGCCAAAATGTCCGGGCTGACGATCCACAGAGGCAAGGTGTGGACCACGGATGCGCTTTTGCGTGAGACACGCGAATATGTCGGCAAGGCTGTTGAGCAGGGTGCGATTGCCGTTGATATGGTGACGTCTGTATTTCTGACTTTGTGCCAATTGAATGAGATCCCGGCAACAGCCATACTCGCGGTCAGTGATAATATCATGACAGGGGAAATGGGTTTTATGGATACAAATTATTATATGGCCGAAAGTGCCTTGATCAAAATGGCTTTTGACCTCGTCGATAAGCTTGAAGGCAGAGAGGTTAAAAAAGGATTTCTTTAAAATGAAAGAGTCACCTCTGTTCTGGCCGGCAAAATTAAAGGGAAAGACCCTTTTTGTTTTAGACGAGACATTGATTCCGTCAAGGATGACATATATCAAGGTTAAAAACACGGCTGATGCGGTCCGGGTCATCCGGAGTATGAAAACACGGGCATTTGGACAGCTTCTGGTGGTGTTGAATGCGTTTTTGTTGGAAATGAATAATGTAGGGGCGAACGGCCGTTCGCCCCTACTAAAAAAAATCAAACAAACCGCCCTGGCCCTCAACAACAGCCGCCCGACATTTCCGTTCTCTGAGGTTACAGGCATGGTCATCCACTGGGCACAAGCAGCACGTGAAAACGGTCAGGATATCAGAACAGCTGTCACGCGTAATATTCAGGGTTATTTAACCGGCCTACGGGCCCGGCGGATGGATCGGGTGAAACGGATTGCCAAAATCATCAAAAAGGGTGACAGCATTTTAACGCATTGCAATGTCAGCGGGGAGCTTGCCATGGCATCGGCTATTTGCCGGGATCAAAAGAAACATGTGCAGTTTTTTGTCACAGAGACGCGTCCTTTTTTTCAGGGAGCCAAATTGACATGCTGGGAATTAAGACGTATGGGAATCGATGTTATTCTTATCGCTGATAATGCCGTCGGATCGGTTATGGCGGACGGGTTGGTCAACAAAGTCATTGTCGGTTCTGACCGCAATTGCGCTAACGGGGACTTTGCCAACAAGATCGGGACATATCAAATCGCTGTCCTGGCCAAAGAATTCAAGATTCCTGTTTACGTTTTGACACAGCCGTCGAACAAGGTCAAAAAAGGGGAAGATATTCCGGTTGAGATCCGCAATTCTAAGGAATTATTGACTTATAAAGGCAAGCGTAGTATTCGCGGCAGGATTGATGGTTTTTATCCGGGATTCGACGTGATCCCCCACAGATACATAACGAAATCTCTATCCATCAATGTGAATTGACTCCGCATGATTACGAAGAAAAATATTGTTCTTTTACACGGTATCTTTACTCCTGCGCTTTTGGCGAAGTTAAAAGGGGTGAAGGGCAAAAGGGTTTTTGTCCTGGAAGGCAGGCCGGGTTTGGAATCTTCACGGCAAACATGCGCGGCCCTTTTAAAGAAGAAAATCAAGCCGGTGTTGATAAGTGATAATATGGCGGGTTTTCTTTTTTATAAGAATTTGGTTAAAGAGGTTTGTTTGGCTTATCAGACGGCTGATAAAAACGGTGCGCTTTGTGATATCGGGGCGTTGATTCTTGGCGTCCTCGGGAAGAAACACAATGTCCCGGTTCATGTTTATCCGGCTGACAGA
>CBDUYP010000187.1:0-2763 GCA_965371485.1 uncultured bacterium | reverse complement strand
TAACAGGCGATCAGAAGAGATTAATCCGGCGGTATTTGATTTGGTGTTATAAGGCGGCCAAAGAAGAATTGGATAAAATTGACCGTTATTTCACACAGGCCCTTGTGGATGATTTTATTTTAGCACAGTTGAGCCGGTCGAAGGAATTCCGATTACCGCAAACAAATAATAAATACAGGAAATTTATTGAAGATTTTGAACAATATGCCAAGACAAAATCTGAAAAGGCCGCGAAACAGAAATTTGTAAATGAAAAACACGGTGACGTTGAGCCCGGTTACCGATATTTAAAGAATCGGGTTCACGCTATTGAGAAGGCTATTTGTCATTTTCTGGGTCCTAAAGAGTTTGGTAAGATTCAGGCCCTTTATGAAGAAGAAATGACGGGACGTATCCTTGGGGCGAGGGAACACGCTTAGCGCCTTTGAAGATCCCGCGTTTTTGTCCGTAAATCCTGCATAAGGCGTTCCTGCCGTTGGCGAATATCCTGAGGGCTTTGTAAGAGTCTTTGATTTTGAAGGTCACGCAATCTTGATTTCCTGTCCTCATTAAGGCGTTTTGTCCGCTCGCGGATCTCTTCGGCCTTTTCATTCTGTTGCCGCCGGTTGCGGATGGATTGCGAGGAGTCGATTTTAGGCTGAGAGTGCATGGCCCTTTTAACCATAGTGACATAACCCTTGTAGAGGGCACCAAGCCATAAAAGGACGACAATCCCTGTCACAATGGTTCTTATCCGCATACAATAAATATAAACCAAAAATATGCTTTCATCAAGGATAAGTCTGTGTTATATATGTACTTGGAATTCGAATAAAAATGCGATACAACAAGGAGGAAAAGATGGGAACACAGTATGATTTTAAGAAGGAATGGCCCGAAATAAAGAAACAATTGGTGAAACTGAGTAATGAAGCATTGGATTTTGCCAAAAAAGGGGAAAAGGAGATTGTCCGGATCTCTAAACAAGGGAAGTTGCATGTTGACGCAACAGCCTTGACCCTGAAAAAGGAACAATTGTATCATCGTATCGGGAAGGAGTACATTAAAGCTAAATGCCCCGAGGCCCCTACTTCCAGATTAAAAAAGTTGATTAGCGATATCCATGAGATTGATAAGAAAACAGCGGTTTTAAAGAAACAAATAGGGACAAAATAAGCCGAGGGACAGGGGATAACGTGCTTGACTATTATAAGGAGTGATAGTATACTACACAGAATTTATTAAGTAAGTACGAGTCCGAGCGCAGAACGCAGAACGAAAGGAAGCCATCGTGTTGGTTAAGGAAAGAAAAGATACCATTGTAGACAATTTTAAAGTGCATGCCAAAGATACCGGATCGCCTACGGTCCAAATCGCCTTATTAACAGAGAAAATCAATGATCTCTCCGGGCATCTGAAAATTCACCGCAAGGATTTCCATTCCCGCCGTGGTCTTCTGATGATGTTGGGTAAGAGAAGACGTCTGTTATCCTACCTTAAAAAACATGACTTCAAGAGATACGAAGAAATCCTCGTGAAGCTTAAACTACGGAAGTGAGTTACTGAATGAAATTAGAACGCGTTGAGATCCCCTTTGGGGCTCAAAATCTTATTATTGAAAGTGGGAAATTGGCCAAACAGGCTAATGGCGCTGTGACCGTCACTTGCGGCGGAACCGTTGTTTTGGTGGCGGCATGTATTTCTAAAACCCCCAGAGCGGGGATTGACTTTTTTCCCCTCATGGTGGAATATCAGGAAAGAATATATTCGGCCGGTCGGATCCCGGGAGGATTTTTTAAGCGGGAAGGCCGTCCGACGGAAAAAGAAATTTTGACGTCACGTGTTATCGATCGTCCTTTAAGACCCCTTTTCCCTGAAGGGCTTTTCCATGATGTTCAGGTTGTCGCGTCGGTATTAAGCAGTGACGGGGAGAATGATCCTGATATCCTCGCGCTTGTCGGAGCCTCGGCGGCATTAGTTGTTTCGGATATCCCGTTTTCCGGACCCGTAGGGGCTGTTCGTGTCGGACTCGTCGATGATAAATTTGTTCTTAATCCGACTTATGCCCAGCGGGAAGAAAGTGAATTGGATTTTATCATTGCCGGACACGAAGGCGGCATTGTCATGATTGAAGGTGAGGCGAAAGAGATCCCTGAAGATAAGGTTTTGGGGGCATTAAAATTCGGCAGTGAGGCCTTGATCCCGATAAGCAATATTCAGAATGAACTTCGTAAAGAGATCGGAAAACCTAAATCCGAGATAGCCGGCTCTCCCCCTAATCCAGGTCTTATTGATAAAGTCAAGGGGCTTTCTAAAGACCGTTTGACGGAAATCTACAAGATCAGTGAAAAGGCACAACGGGAAGAGGCCATCAATAAGGTGTTAGACGAGTTGACGAAAGATATGTCCGTGTTTGATGACTGCAAGCGGGAAGAGGATGAAGAGATCACATCCAGGGATATTCGAAAACTGTTTGATCAAATTGAATATGAAGAGGTGCGGCGGCTTATTTTTGAGGAAAATCGAAGGGCTGACGGACGGGGTTGTGAAGATATCCGGGAGATCACCTGTGAGACAAATGTCCTGCCGCGCACGCATGGTTCAAGCCTGTTTACCCGCGGGCAAACCCAGAGCCTGGGAGTTGTTACCCTGGGAACAAGAAGAGATGAACAACTTATTGAATCTCTCGAGGAAACAGTCTATAAAACATTTATGTTACATTATAATTTCCCTTCATTTAGCGTCGGGGAAACACGTCCCATGCGGGGGCCGGGACGACGGGAG
>CBDUYP010000186.1:0-2789 GCA_965371485.1 uncultured bacterium | reverse complement strand
CATTTGTAATACGCCGCGGTTTTGACAAAACCGAGACCTCAACCTCAATATCATCCAATTCCTCCTCAGTCACCGGCCTAAACCGCGGATCACTTGAGGCCGCGGCAACAGCCATGTCCCGGACCGTACGGAACAACGGTGCACTCGTGACAATGTTGCCGATACAACCGCGCAATTTTCCTTTTTTATGAATAGTAACAAATGCCCCTTCCGGCGCTGACAACCGCGCGTCCGGCTCACTGACCTCGCGCGTCTTTTTGGTACGGACATATTCTTCAATGGTTTGCCTCGCAATATCAATAAGACGTTTCTTTTGCGTTAAATTAAGCGAGTCCTGCCCCGACGGGGAAGAAGTCTTCTTCCCTTCAGAATAAAAAATAATAGACGTATATCCCACCACACGGTCCTTGTCTCCGCTGACATCCCCTGAGTTGGCGTATTTAAGGACATCGACGGATAAATTCCTCTCCTGCGCTAAAAAAAGAGCTGTTGTCACAGGAACAAAACCGCACATCTCCAGCCTCCTGATGCGGCATTGATTCCACAGGCGCTCCACCTGAAGGTCCCGGATGAGCTGGATGGTCGTGTGATCCATTTTCCGGGCGGTCTGTCCATCATGATAATGCGACATGTCACTGCTGACAACGACCAGCACGTCGTCCCTCTCCCCGATAAGTTTGTTGAGGCCAAGGGCGAGTTCTTTGCAAAGTTTCACGTCCGCCTGCCCCATGATGACCGGGACAATCTTAAAACCTTCAAAAACCTTTTGCAGAAAAGGGAGTTCCACTTCTAAGGAATGTTCCTGTTCGAAAACCTTTGGATCAAAATAAACCTTTTCATTAAGGTCGATCAGCTTTTTTGAAAATTCCTGATCAACCTCAATAACCCCCAGCGGCGTCTTGAATCCTCCCTCGTTCCATACTGAAACTCCGTCAAATCCGAAATAATGACTCGGCGCCAAAATCACGATGGTCTTAAACTTTTTATGGCTGACTGCCTTAAATCCGTGGGCAGCAACCCCGCCCGAATAAACGTAACCGGCATGCGGCGCGATGAGAATTTGAATATCCTTGGCATTCCTGGCGGGAGATTTCACAGAGGCTTGCTGCAAGAAGGTGTCTATTTGTGCAGACAACGCGGAGGGATCCGCGCTGTAAAACTGCCCGCTGACATTGGGTTGTTTGATATTATTAGCAGAGGCGGCTGGTGTCATTGTAAGAATACTCAGTACTACGGCGACAAAAAAGCCCGGCCTGAAAGAAATCCTCATCACGCTTGTCCCCGGCCCTGAGAAGAGAAATAATCATCTAAACTTAAACGTGCCGTTTGTTTTAACCGGATCAGCAGGAATCCCAGGGCCGCAAACAGAATCGTGTCGAAAAACAGTATCCCGCGCAGGGGAACGGAAAACCATTCGCCGAAACATCCGCACTCCTCAAGAGGCAGCCCCCGTATCATGGCTTGCCCGACAACAATGATAAAACTGACAGCGAGAATTAGAAAAACCTGCAGTGTTCTTTTAAGCCAAAGCCCCAACAGGAGAAAAACCCCGCCGAAAAGTTCTATCCACGGCACAATAAAGGCTGCCCATGATTCTAAAAAAGAAAAGCGGTCCGGGAATAATTCGTACCCCTGCACCACATAAAGGAAATTCTGATGCGCCCCTGTTAATTTTTGACCACCGACGATGAGAAAAAAAAGTCCGATGAGGATCCGGAGTAAAACAAGGGTGTTTATTCCGCCGTCGGCGGTATGAAACGTTTTATTTGTTGTCTTTTTCACCAAAGTGTGCCATCAACTCTTTTCGTAAAGATTTCGACCCGACAACCATTTTATCGTTGATGAAATATGTCGGCGTTGACTTGACCCTGCGGGATTGTCCTTCTGTCTTGTCTTTGATGATAACGTCGGCCACTTCCTTATTCCCCAGGCAGGCGTCCATCTTTTTTTGATCAAGTCCTGTGTCTTTGACCATGATCGTGAACGCGGATTGGGCATTAACAAGCCCCTTCCACTGCCCTTGCCGGTCGATGAGAAGGTCATGGAAAGGCCAAAACTTTCCCTGCCGGGCCGCGCATTGCGCGTAAAGGGAACTTTTAAAACCATGCCGGTGCATTCTTAAAGGAAAATATTTTAACTCGAGGAATATCCTGCCGGGATATTTTTTGAAATACCCGGAAAGCATCTTGCTCCCGACGGCGCAGGAGGGACATTGAAAGTCAATGTACTCAACAATACGCAAATCAGCCTGCGGGTTCCCTTTGCTGCGAGTCCCGGCTACATGGATTGCGCTTGCGGTTGTGGATCGGTGAATAATAAATCTGACGCCGAGGACAGCGGCAATACACCCGAGGATGACCAGAATGGTTACCAAACGTTTTGATATCGGGATCATAGCGGATTAGCTAAATCTTCGGGCCCGCGGCCTGTTCCAGAAATGTGCCGGATTTTGTGTCTGTGAAACGCTTAAAGTTTTCCTGAAACATTTTGCCTAACTTTTTTGCGACGTCATCAAATTCATTCTTGTCAGCCCAACTGTCGCGGGGATTAAGGATCCCGGAAGAAACACCGTTTACGGATTTAGGAATCTTAAGATCAAAGACAGGCATGGTGTCACATTCCTGATTGTCAATGGACCCGTCTAAGATTGCGTCAATAACCGCCCGTGTCTCTTTAATCGGGATACGCTGTCCCACCCCGTATTTTACGCCCATACATCCGGTAATTACAAGGTAAGCGGCAGATCCGTGTTCGGCCATCTTGTGGCCGAGGATGTACGCATATTTTGT
>CBDUYP010000185.1:0-2803 GCA_965371485.1 uncultured bacterium | reverse complement strand
CGGGATATTTTAACGCATCGGGTAATTGTTCAGGATGCGCCTTTGTTTCCTGCACGCATAAAATATCCGGAGACTCTGTCTGCAGCCACTGAAGAAATCCCTTCTTCACAATAGCGCGAATCCCGTTAACATTCCAACTTAAAATCTTCATATCTAAAAGGTTACATATCCCTTTCCATAATATTTATCGGCACTCGCTTCGCTCCCCAATCGCCGGGTTTGTCATCATAATGCCCGGCGCAAACGGTTTTGCAATATTCACATTGATTCTTATTTCTTAAATGATATTGGCCCAACGTATACCAGTCTCTCTCGATCAACACCTTGCCGCAGTTGTGGCAATACGTGCTGCCCCCTTTTATGTCGTGCACATTCCCTGTATAGACATAACGGATTCCTTTAGAAAGGGCAATCTCTCTGGCGCGTGTTAATGTTCCGGGAGGTGTGGGGGCATGGTCCTGCATGCGGAAATCAGGATGAAAGGCTGAAAAATGCAAAGGGACATCATTCCCGAGATTTTTAGCAATCCATTCTGTCATGGCATGAAGCTCTTTGTCAGAGTCATTTTCGCCGGGGATCAGTAATGTGGTTATCTCAAACCATACATCGGTTTCTTTCTTGAGATAGACAAGCGTATCAAGGACAGGCTGTAACGCGCCAAGCGTTATTTTTTCGTAAAATTCTTCAGTAAAAGCCTTTAAGTCGACATTCGCCGCATCCATATGCTGATAAAAATCCTGCCGCGCTTCATCGGTAATATAACCGGCTGTTACGGCAACCGCCTTAATCCCAAATTCATGGCATGCCTGAGCGATATCTATGGCATATTCCGCGAAGATAACAGGATCATTGTAGGTGAAAGCAACGCTTTTACAATTGAATTTCTTAGCCGTCCGGGCAATCGCGCCGGGCGAGGCCTGGTCCGTCAGTCGGTCAAACTCCCGGGATTTACTGATATTCCAGTTTTGACAAAATTTGCATCCCAAATTGCATCCGGCTGTCCCGAAGGAAAGCACGCTTGTACCGGGATAAAAATGATTGAGAGGTTTTTTCTCGATGGGATCAATACAAAACCCGCTGCTGCGGCCGTACGTGGTCAGGATCATCTGTCCGCCCACATTCATGCGGACAAAACAAAAGCCCCTTTGTCCTTCTGTCAGGGAACAATATCGTGGGCACAAAAAACACAGGATTTTTCTTTCATCAATCTTCCGCCAATAGCGTCCGGGCGCGCCGTCCATATATCAGGACACAGCCTTTTCATACCGGTGAAAATGTTTTTCCAATTTCTCCAAAATCCCGGTAATCTTTTTCTTGTTGTGACCGTTTTTTACAGCATCTGCCACCGCCTCGATGGCGGAACTTATTTCACGCATACCTAAGGTCAAATAGGTCCCTCTCATCTTATGAATAATTTTCCGCATCATCGGGACATCACAGGCTTTTAAAGCCGGCTTAAATTCCGCCAGATCTTTTTTGGTTGTCGCGATGGAGATCCGCGCGATCTCTCTGTAATCATCCAGAGTGATGCCGAGTTCCCGGCAGATCTCATCTATCTTCCCTGCAAACACTTTGCCCATTTTATAATGACGTCCTTAAGATGTGTAAGGAGGAGCGGTTTTTTAAGACAGCCATTCATCCCGGCCGCCCGGCATTCCTCCTCATCTGTTCGTGTGGCATCAGCCGTAAGGCCGATGATCGGTAAATCCATTTTAAGATCGTTGCGGATGATCTTTGTTGTTTCAAAGCCGTCCATTCCCGGCATATGAATATCCATAAGGCAAAGCTGATAATCTTTGTCCTTAAGTTTTTTGACAGCATCTTCGCCGCTGCCGACATAATCGCCGTGACAATTCAGGGCCTTGAAATGTGTTTTAAGCAATACACGATTCGGCGGATTATCCTCTACGACTAAAATATTGATTTCCTGACAGCGCGCTTTATCCGCGCCATAACAGGGATCTTGCTTTGTTTTTCCAACGGAACCGGGCATCCAAAGGGATTCACCCGACTGATGTTTGATCGTAAAGGAGAATGTGCTTCCCTTACCGGGACGCGACTCAACTTTAATTTCTCCGCCCATGAGGGTGACATATTCTTTGGCAAGCATAAGTCCCAGCGCCGAATCACCGAATTTTCTGATAACCGCGCGATCCGTTTGTGAAAATATCTCAAAGACAACAGGTTGATATTCTCTCGGGATGCCCATCCCTGTATCTTTAACAGAAAAAAATAATTGTCCTTTCTTTAAAGCACGGACACTTATGATGATTTCCCCTTTCGCGGTGAATGTAACGGCATGATTGAGAAGGAAAAGGAGTATTTGTTTCAGTCGTGCGGCGTCCGCGTGAATGAATAGGGGTGTGTCCGGGGCAATATTGTTTTTCAGAATAACCGGTTTTCCCTCAACGTGAGGTGAGACCGTTTTAAGAACATCACCTATGAGTTCCTCGAGGTTGAAATCAACAGGTTCCGGATTTATCCGGCCGGATTTGACCTTGGCATAGTCGAGAATTTGGTCGATCAATTCCAGCAAATGATCGGCAGAAGACGCAAGCGTATCAATCTGTTTCTTCTGTTTTTCATTGAGCGCAGAACTCTGCAATAAGGAGGAAAATCCCAGGATTGTCGTCATCGGAGAGCGGATTTCGTGGGCCATGTTAGCCAGAAAAGCTGTTGCCCAGTGTTTGGAGGACAGGGACTTTTTCATGAGGAAGGTTATTTTCCGGCAGCAGCGAGCATTTGCCGGACTTCAACGAATTTTTCGCGCGGCTTGCCGGTTTTTTGTCCGCGTTGAATTTCA
>CBDUYP010000184.1:0-2809 GCA_965371485.1 uncultured bacterium | reverse complement strand
TAAAAAGAGTAAGACATGACCGGTAAAAAGCGGGATCAAGCCTTACAGGAACAAGCTGAACTCCTTGCCGCAACCATAAAAAATGTGTTCAGGGAAAGAGGGAATATTGAGTTTTCGAGAGAGCCGGTTTTTGAAAAGAAAAAGATTGTCGAATTTAATGAACGGATGAAAGCCGATGGGGAAGAAAGGTTCACCGCTTCAAGTTTTGTCTCCTACATCAATTATTACAGAGATGTTAAGGGAATGAAACGGAAGAACACCCTCGGTGCTGTTGTGATTTATGTTGAGCAGGAATATGCTGATTTCCTGTTGCAGAAGTTGAAATACAGCCCGTCTAAAAAGGATAAGGATAAGGATTACGATGCCATAGATGAGAAAGTAGAGGGGGGTGTCGGGGCGATTTGTAATGTCATCGCGGGCGCGTATAAATCAACTCTTGTGTCCGGAGGGTATAAAGATCTTGAGATGTCGCATTTTACCACTTATCGCAATAAGGCCTTTTATGGAGTGGATTTTTGTTACGAAGAATTTGACGCTTATGAAATCCATTTCTATATTGATAACAAAAAACGTTTGGTTGTCACGCTGACGATGGGAGCCATCCCGAAGGCTCAATAAAAACAGGAGGATATATGCAACTCAATACATTCGGAAAGAAAATCGGTTTAGGGTATGCCTTGATGGGAGCGATGTTGGCCCTCTCGGTCGTTACAACGCTTTGGACTGTCCATCACATGGACAAGGTATCTGAAAGAATTCAGAAAGTAAGAGAACCTATGGTGGAAAGCGGCGTAACAATGATGAATGGGATGAATCATTCCCTCTCGGCCTTAAGAGGATGGGTCATCCTTGGTGAGGAAAGATTTAAGCAGGAAAGATCGCAGGTCTGGGCTGAACAAATTGATTATTCTCTGGAACGCATGAAAGAATTACTGAAAGATGGAGGTCATCAGGAAGATATCCAGCGTCTTGATATCATCAAGAGAAATTTAGAGAAACTTCGACAAATTCAAGGAAGAATAGAGGACATCGCTCAGACGAAAGATAATGATTCGGAACTTAAATCTCTTTTTGGGCAAACTTCCATTGCGATAGGTGCGATTAGAAAATATTTAAAAGAGACAGTAGACGAAGATAAAGAGTTGATGCGTAAAGATTTCCTGGAAAATCACAGGCAGATTAATTTTCTTGATAAATTCGGGTGGACGCTTCTTGTTTTTGGGCTGATGATATGCCTGATTTTATCCAGGCGCATCGCACGGTCAGTCACAACACCGATGACCCGTGCCGTTAAGGTTGCCGATCGGATTTCCGGAGGAGATTTTGATTTTAAAATCGATATCGGCGGATCGTATGAAGTGGAACTTCTCGGCAAGGCCATGTCACGCATGCAGAACGATTTAAAACAATCTACCGAAAATTTGAAAGAACAAAACAAGTTGAAGACCGGGTTAACAGAATTGAACGACAGCATGAGGGGAGAACAAAGTACGAGCGAATTAGGAAATAATGTTCTCAGTTATCTTTCCAAATATCTGGACGCGCAAATCGGGACTCTTTATCTGGCCCATGACGATACATTACATTTAATCAGCAGTTATGCCTATCAACAACGCAAGAATCTTTCTAACGAGTTTAAATTCGGAGAGGGGCTGGTGGGACAAAGTGCCCTTGAGAAGAAAAGTTTTTTGATCAGCAATGTCCCTGAAGATTATATCAAAGTCACCTCCGGCCTCGGCGATACGTACCCTAAGAGTATTTTTGTTTCCCCTGTCTTGTTTGAGGGATCCATTAAAGGGGTCATTGAAATCGGGACACTTAAAGATATGACTTCGGATCAGGTTTCTTTTCTGGAACAGGCGGTTGAGAATATAGGAGTGAATTTGAATTCTGCCCAGTCCCGCAGTCAATTAAAGGAATTATTGGAAAAAGCTCAACAGCAGAGTGAGGAACTTCAAAGTCAGCAGGAAGAGTTGAGGGCTTCCAATGAGGAGCTTGAGGAACAGTCCAAGATCATGAAGCAGTCTGAAGAAGAATTGAAGAATCAGAGAGAGGAGTTGCAGGCCACCAACGAAGAATTGGAGGAAAAGACAGAGGCCCTGGAAAAACAGAAGGCTGATATGGAGCGGAAAAATACGGAAATCGAAACGGCTCGTCAAACCCTTGAAGAGAAAGCGGAAGAATTGGAAACAACGAGCCGGCACAAATCGGAATTCCTCGCCAACGTCAGCCATGAGCTTCGTACCCCTCTTAACAGCCTCCTGATCCTGTCCAAGATGTTTGCCGAAAACGAAGAAGGAAATCTTACCGACGAGCAGATCGAAACAGCCAAGGTTATTCACGGCGGGGGAGAAGATTTGCTGACCCTTATCAATGATATCCTGGACTTATCCAAAGTGGAGGCCGGCAAGTTAAACATCCAAATGGAGGATGTCCGTTTTGACACGATTATCAGTAATCTCCGGGATCAATTTAATCCGATTGCAAAAGAGAAAAATATTCTATTTGAAGACGAAGTCGACCCAAAACTCCCTCTGTCCTTAAAAACCGATGGACACCGGACAGAGCAGATTCTTAAGAATTTGCTTTCCAACGCGTTTAAGTTTACGGAGAAAGGGTCGGTAACATTGCGTATTCATTGCCCGGAGTCTTCAGTTCGTTTTAGCGATCAGGACCTGTCCCATGAAACAACGGCAGCCTTTTCTGTTATGGATACCGGAACAGGGATCCCCGAACACAAAAAGAAAGCTATCTTTGAGGCCTTTGCGCAGGGAGACGGGACAACCAGCCGTAAATACGGAGGAACAGG
>CBDUYP010000183.1:0-2809 GCA_965371485.1 uncultured bacterium | reverse complement strand
GGATACATAAAGGACAAATGCCGCACGGAATTCGTCCTTAAGGCCGTTTGCGACCTGGACATTCAGAAAAAAATACCAAGAGGGTTGGGGAAAACGCTGTTGACAACGAATTTTAAGGACATCCTTGATGACCCTGAAATTGATGTCATCATAGAACTCATCGGCGGATTACACCCTGCCAAAGAAATCATCCTGGGCGCCCTCAAAAAAGGCAAACACATCGTTACCGCCAATAAAGAACTCATCGCGCGCGAAGGAAAATCCTTATTTCAGGAAGCTCGCGTACGAAACCGGAATATTTATTTTGAATCGTCTGTCATGGCCGGAGTGCCGGTTATCAAAACCGTTTCCGAGGGGCTGGCCGGCAATCAATTCAACGGACTGTACGGTATTATCAACGGGACATGTAATTACATCCTCTCACAGATGGCCAGAAAGAAATGCACTTTCGCGCAGGCCCTTAAAGAGGCGCAGAGACACGGATTTGCCGAGAATAATCCAACCCTCGATATCAACGGGATGGATTCGGCCCATAAACTATCCATTCTGGTTTCTTTAGCGTTTGGAAAATTTATCCGGTTGAAGGATATTTATATTGAGGGGATCACTCACATTTCCCATGACGATATCGAATACGCAGAAAAGTTGAATCTAACCATCAAACTGCTGGCCATCGCGAAAAGAATGGATAATAAAATCGAGGTGCGCGTTCATCCCACGCTTTTTTCAAAGGAGCATCCTTTGGCCGCCATTAACGGAATCTTTAATGCGCTTTTTATTGATACCCATCCTCTGGGCGACATCCTTCTTTCCGGCGAGGGAGCAGGACAGATGGCTGCTGCATCAGGCGTGGTCAGTGACTTAATCAACCTTGCCTCACGGCAGGGAGTTCAGGCTTCCAGGATGCTGGGGAATATTTCTCTGGATGACCCTTCTGTTAAAATCAAAAAAATTGACCAGATCTCGACAAAGTTTTATCTGCGGATTATGGCCATTGACAAACCCGGTGTTCTATCAAAGATCACCGGGATATTAGGAAAATACGGCATCAGTATTAATTCCGTCACCCAGCAGGCGCATAACCGGGCAAGAACGATCCCCGTAATTATGTTAACGGATTACGCACAAGAAAAGAATCTGCGCATAGCCTTAAATAAAATCCATAAACTTCCTGTTGTCAAAAGCAAACCCGTGGCCATAAGAATGGAGAGTCTGCCGTGAACAGGCAGGGAATCATTGAACGTTACCGCGAGTTCTTACCCGTATCCGAAAAAACTCCCATTGTAAGTCTTCATGAAGGAAATACGCCGCTTATCCTTTCCGATGACCTGACAGCCAAAATCGGGCTTAAGGTTTATTTGAAATATGAGGGATTAAATCCCACCGCCTCTTTTAAAGACCGCGGCATGACCATGGCCATCTCAAAGGCCAAAGAAAAAGGGGCGAAAATCGTGATGTGCGCATCCACCGGAAACACATCCGCCTCTGCCGCCGCCTATGCCGCGCGCAGCGGCTCTCTGCGATGCGTTGTGCTTATCCCCGAGGGGAACATCGCCTTAGGGAAACTCGCCCAGGCCATGATTCATCAGGCCAAGGTCATTGCGGTCAAAAGCAATTTTGATCAGGCCTTGACGCTTGTCAAAGAAATCGCGAGTCAGCATCCTGTGGAAATCGTTAATTCCATCAATCCTTTTCGTATTGAAGGCCAAAAAACAGCCGCCTTTGAAGTTTGCGATGAATTGAATGACGCGCCGGAGTTCCACGCGATCCCGGTCGGAAATGCCGGCAACATCACGGCCTACTGGAAAGGATACAAGGCATACAAAGAAGCCGGAAAATCAAAAACATTACCGAGGATGCTCGGCTTTCAGGCGGCAGGGGCCGCACCGATTGTTTTGGGCAAGGTGGTTGAAAACCCCGAGACTATTGCCACAGCCATCCGTATCGGCAACCCGGCCAGTTGGAAACCGGCCGAAGCAGCCCGCGACGAATCCAAAGGGTTGATTGATTCGGTCACTGATGACGAAATCCTGTCAGCCTATAAATTATTAGCATCGGGAACAGGAATCTTTGCCGAACCGGCATCCGCTGCATCAATCGCCGGGATCATAAAACTGTCTAAGGCCGGCTACTTTAAAGATTATCAGGGAAGCCGGATCGTTTGCACCCTCACCGGGCACGGACTCAAAGATCCCAATATCGCAATCAAAAATATCAAAGACCCTGTGACCTTAGAGCCGGATATCAAGAAAATCATCAAGGAGATCGGATTGTGAAGAAGGTTCTTATCACCTGCGGTCCGACGTGGGTTCCTATCGATAAAGTGCGGGTGATCAGTAATCAATCCACCGGAGAATTAGGGCAAAGAATCGCGCGGGATTTTGAGAAGTCCGGGGCAAAGGTAACCCTGATAGAAGGGCCTGTCACCCGGCCGTTACAGTCAAAGACCATTAAGGTCTTAAAATTTTTGTTTTACAATGAATTATTCGATTTACTTAAAAAAGAATTAAAGAAGAAATTCGACATCATCATCCATGCAGCAGCCGTGTCGGATTACCGCTTAAAGAAATCTTACAACACAAAACTGATGTCCGGGCAAAAAGAAATCAAACTCACACTGGTCCCGACAGAAAAGATCATTAATAAAATTAAAAAACTTGCGCCAAAATCCTTTCTCGTTGGATTTAAACTGGCCGTCTCCTCCGGGAATAAGGCCTTGATACAAAAGGCTTGTGATCTCATCAAAGATGCCGATTGCAATCTCGTTGTAGCGAATTCCAATATCGATCACAACAAGAGGCGCGACGGT
>CBDUYP010000182.1:0-2821 GCA_965371485.1 uncultured bacterium | reverse complement strand
TTTCGAAAAGATGCGCTACGCTCTTGCCTTTGGAGCTGACGCGGTTTATCTGGGCATTCCGCGATTTTCTTTACGGGCGAGGGAAAACGGGTTTAAAAAACAGTCCGACGTTGTTGAAGCTGTCCGCTATACCCACCATTTAGGGAAGAAGGCTTATGTTACAGCCAACATTCTTCCCCATAATCATAAAGTCGATTCCTTTGTTGAATTCGTTGGTGAATTCCTTAAAGAGTGTCAGCCCGACGCGTGGATCATGTCAGACCCCGGTCTGATCATGCTCATGAATGAACATTTTCCCGGCCAAATCATCCATTTGTCCGTGCAAGCCAATACCGTAAATTATGCGTCCACGCAGTTCTGGAAAAAGATCGGTGTTCAGCGCATCATCCTGTCCCGGGAATTATCGATCAAAGAAATCAAAGAAATAAGAGACCATTGTCCTGACATTGAACTCGAGGCCTTTGTTCATGGATCCATCTGCATTGCGTATTCCGGCCGCTGTTTGATCTCAAACTATATGGCTTACCGTGACTCTAACCAGGGAGCGTGTGCCAATTCCTGCCGGTGGCAGTATAAAATCCACCAAAAGCAGGATGTTCAGCCGAAACAATGGCATCACAAAAGAGCCGTGAACACTTTGCAAACAACACAGCACGGCGATCCTTATGTCACTCTTGGGGAAGATTATTATTTAGAAGAAATGGAGCGTCCCGGCGAGTTCATGCAAATTGACGAAGATGAAAACGGGACCTATTTGATGAATGCCCGGGACCTTTGCGGCATTGAATATCTCAAAGAATTAAAAGAGGCGGGTGTGTGCAGTTTCAAGATTGAAGGACGTTCAAAATCTGTTTACTACGCGGCGTCAACAGCAAGAGTCTATCGTCGGGCCATCGATGATATGCTCAATGGCAAACCCTTTAATCCCGAATTGATGAAAGAAATTTACGCGACAGCCAACCGGGGTCTTATTGCCGGTTTTCTAAAAGGAAATCCCGGGTATAATGCTCAGGATTATGAAGACGGCCTGTCGGAAAATACAAATTACCGTTTTACCGGAATACTGCAAGGGTATGATGCGAAGAAAAGATTAATGAAGATTATACCCAAGAATCCGATCAAAAAAGGGATGGCCTTGGAGATGATCCTGAAATCTGATACAATTCCCTTTAAGGTTGACAAGATATTCAATGAAAAATTCGTAGAAATTCCTGAGACACACGGCGGACGCGGCGCCTGCTGGATTCCGTTCAATCACAACCCGGGCGAATTCGCGCTTTTAAGAGAAGCCCTGAAGCCATAGGGCTTGGCCCCGAAAAACAGGAGGATGTTATGCGAAAGAAATGTTCGAAGTGCAGAAGAAGCAAGGAGATTAAACATTTTTCCAAGAATGCGACAATGACGGATGGGCATGACCACTATTGTAAAAAGTGTCATAGCGAACGGATGCGCAAGTATTTTCGAAGCAAAGCCGGCAAGGCAGCGATGAAGAGGTCGAGTCGGGCAAGAAGAAAATGAGGACATTTGCCATTGGAGATATTCATGGCGCTCATAAAGCGTTGTTGCAGTGTTTTGAACGCGCGCAATTTAATTATGAACGAGATCGTTTAATTGTGCTGGGTGATGTGTGTGACGGTTATGTGCAAGTCAGGCAATGCATAGATGAGCTTTTAAAGATTAAACATTGTGACCTGATCATTGGCAATCATGATATGTGGGCATTAGACTGGGCTTTGCAAGGCGATAAGCCGGAAATATGGACAAGTCAGGGTGGTGATCGGACCATGGCATCATATAACGGCGGGCCTATGCCAAAAGAGCATGTTGATTTTCTGAAGAACGGTCACCTCTGGCTTGAGATTGAGAATAAGCTTTTTGTTCATGCCGGTTTTAATCCGGATGTGCCATTAGCAAAAAATGATCCGCATCTTTTGGTGTGGGACAGGGATTTACTTGATAAAGCATGGAAGAAACATTTATCAGGACAGGAAGAACAAGTTGGAAAATACGAAGATATTTTTATCGGCCACACGACAACGGAACTTTATCATACAGTGGAACCGATTCATGCCTGCAATATATGGGATATTGATACCGGAGCAGGGTGGTCGGGTAAGCTGACAATAATGGATGTGAATACCAAAAAATACTGGCAGTCGGATCCGACTCCGGATTTGTACGGCGGTACATCGGGCAGACGACAAAAGGGAAATAATGGACATTGAAATCCAGAAAATAAATCAGCAGGATAAGGAAGCTTTTATAGAGCTTTCGCTCACCTTAACAAAATTCAATAAGAGGCAACACGACAAATATTATCAGAACTTTCAGGAATTTCTTGAAGTAAGAAAACAGCGCGTCGAAGAAAGATTCGATAAGATCAATCAGAGTCCTAATACGATAATCTTCATGGCCATTATAAATAATAAGCCGGTCGGATATGCCAGGGCTTTTACTTATGACAAGAAACTCAGGCGCGGATGTTTAGACGAGTTATACTTAACACAAGAGGGGCGCGGGAAAGGTATCGGAAAAAAGTTGCTGGACGCTGTGATGCGATGGATGACAGAGCAAAAAGCTGTCAGAATGATCGCCAGTGTTTATTTATGGAATACTTTCGCCCGAAAATTTTATGAAGAAGAAGGATTTCTGGAATATTCATCATCCTATGAAAAAGAAATTCCGAAAAATAAAGGTGAAACAGGTTAGCCAGGAATGTGGGATTGCGCACATAGAAACGCGGATGATTTTTGCGATCTAAGAAAGACCACATGCTTTCCGGGAGGGGTCGCGTGTGTTTTGAAGGGTAAATTTGAATTTC
>CBDUYP010000181.1:0-2861 GCA_965371485.1 uncultured bacterium | reverse complement strand
GTTGCCGCCGGTATCTTCCGTTTCTTTTTCCATGTCCTGTGACACCAGCGCGATAATCCTGATTTTCCGGTCAATCTCCCGTATCTTTTGCAATGCCTCTTTTGCCCTGTGGCCATTGGAGTCGACATCCATAATAACACATCCCGGCCTCTCTTTTTTTAAAGCATCCTGCAATTCACCGAGAGAAGGGAGCGTGGTCACCTGACAATCCAATTGCGTCAAAATATCGTAAAAGAAATCCCTGCGCTCCAGATCATTATCAATAACAAAAACATTTTGCATGGGCTGTCCCCCTTTCTGACATACGTAGGGGCGAACGGCCGTTCGCCCCTACACTATTGAATCTCACCGATCATGTATAATTTTTCTTCCGGATACGAATCCATTTCTCCGGAGAGAATTTTTTGGCATCCTTTGACCGTTTCCTTCAAAGGGACATAAGCCCCTTTTTTGCCCGTGTGCAGTTCCGCGGAAAAAAACGGCTGTGTAAAAAAATTCTGCAGTTTCTTGGTCCTCTCAAAAACAATGCGTTCATCCCGGGACAACTCCTCTTTTCCGATAATCGCAACAATCCGCTGTAAGTCTTCGTACTTCTGGAAATGCCGGATAACCTCCTGGACAACATCAAAATGCTCCTGCCCTATGATAGCCGGATCAATAAAACTGCTGTTCGACAGCAAAGGATCAATCGCCGGATACAATCCCTTCTGGACATAATCCCGCGAAAGAACCATAATCGCATCGATATGAGAAAATATCGCCACCACCGCCGGATCCGTAAGGTCATCGGCCGGAACATAAACAGCTTCGACAGCGGTAATGGAAGCCCTTTTCTGGGAACGGATCCTCTCATGAAACGCGCTGATCTCCGAAGCCAAAGTCGGCTGATACCCTGTTTCGGAAGGAATCCTCCCGAGAAGCGCGGAAAGCTCTGCCCCGGCCTGGGCGAAACGGAAAACATTGTCAACAAAGAATAAGACCTCGTCCCCTCTCTCTAAAAACGCCTCGGCCAGCGTCGCGCCCGCCTGGGCCGCCTCAAATCTTGCTCCCGGAACTTCATTCATTTGGCCGAAGACCAGGACCGAGCGTTTCAGCAGGTCCCGCTTGACCATTTCGTGATAAAATTCATTTCCCTCCCTGATACGTTCTCCCACCCCTGTAAAAATACAAACACCTTTTTGGACCTTGGTAATATTATGAATGATTTCCAAAATCAATACGGTTTTCCCTAACGCCGCCCCTCCGAGGATCCCTGTCTTTGAACCCCTGGCGAGAGGAAAAAGCAGGTCGATCATCTTGATACCCGTTTCCATAATTTCAAACGCGAACTCCCTCTCATCCTCAAACCGGATGTCCGCCGCCCCGGAGTAAGTCTTTTGAGAATGACGGGTGGGAAGCATCTCCCCGTCAGGCAGAGGGCCTTTTTCATCGATAGGCTGTCCCATCGCGTTCATAACCCTTCCGCAAAGTTCTTTTCCGCTTGGGATAAAAAGGGGCTTTCCTGTTGAAACACAGGAAGAATTCCGTTTAAGACCGATCGTTGACGTAAGGGAAATACACCGGCAGATGCTGCCGGGGCAGTGTTCCACGACTTCCAAAATAATCTCATCGCCACAGTAATTTGATGCCTTGATGATTTCATACATCAAAGGCAGACGGCCCTCCTCAAACCGGACGTCCACCACCGAACCGTAAACAGCGATGATTTTACCTGTGTTATTCGACATGATTTAAAATCCGTACGTGCGGGCGAACGGCCGTTCGCCCCTACTACGCTACAAAACGCCGTCTCTTCAACAATATCTTCGACGCGGAAATCTCACGGATCGTCTTATCCTGCAGGGCATGTATTCTGCGGAAATAAGCACTCGAGACCTTGTCTCTTAAATGGGATATCTCCTGCAAACTCCCTTCCAAATGCATAATCCTTGCCGCGTATTCGGATTGTTTGGATGAGCGGAAAATCTCCAAAATCTTGTGCCCCATCCATAATTCCGTAAAAATTTTTGCGATGGATTCCGCGTTCGGTTCAACCAGAAATCCCTCTGCCCCCCCTGGGGCAACCCGCCGGGCCGCCCCTACAGGAGAAATTTTATACGGCAAAAGCTCAACGACCCCCGGCCTTTGCGCTGTCAATGATATGAATTCCGGATAAACCACGAGGATCTGCCCAAACCGCCGGGGATACCCTTTCAACAAATGATCACATAACTTTTGTATCCGGTGAGGGCTGATGTCGTCATCAACTCCGGGAAGAGAAACAACCCGCACTCTTTTACCGTGCAAATAGCGCGCCCCCTGACTACCCAGAACAATGATCTCATCGTTTTGAGAGGTGCTCCTCTGTATGCCGGTCTCCACGATAGACATGTTCAACCCTCCGAGGAAACCCTCGTCGGAAGTAACAAGCACAATGGCCTTAGTAGGGGCAACCCCCTGTGGTTGCCCGTCAGGGTAGGCACGGGGGCCTACCCCTACGACATACGGCGATGAAAATTTCCTCGTCGACAGCAACTGCAAAGAAGCCTCCAGCGCTTCGGGGAAAGCATCGTTTGTTTCTTCTTTTGTCTGAAATAAACGGAATTGAATCAACGCCGCCATCTTGAAAATATCAATGATCTCCTCCATATCCCGCATGAATTCCATGTCTTTTTTTAATTTTGGTAGGGATATCATAATTTCCGTAGGGGCGAATGATTATTCGCCCCTACCTTCCTCCAATTTCCGCAAAAACAACACAAAGGCCGCATCGATATCTTTCTTCAAACCCGTTGTCAAATCCTGTTCTTTTCCCAGACGCGTAACAATCTCAGGCTGATCCTGATTTAAATAACCGAAGAACCTGTTAATCACCTCTTTGA
>CBDUYP010000180.1:0-2875 GCA_965371485.1 uncultured bacterium | reverse complement strand
CACCCCGTATGGAAACAGCGACCCCGATGATCAAACAGTATCAGGAGATCAAATCCCGGCACAGGGATTGTATCCTTTTTTACCGTCTTGGCGATTTTTATGAAATGTTTTACGAAGATGCCAAGGTGGCGTCGCGTATTCTCGATCTTGTCCTGACCTCCCGCGGTAAAGGCACGGCCCATCATATCCCCATGTGCGGGATTCCGTATCATGCCGCGAGAACATACATCCCCAGACTCATCAAGGCAGGCTGGAAAGTGGCTGTCTGCGAACAGATCGGGGATCCGAACCCGGCCAAAGGCCTTGTACAGCGTAATGTTGTACGCATCATCACCTCCGGGACATTTCTCGATGAAAACTCCACAGATGCGCGCTATGTGCTTTGCCTGAGTTCCAACCCGAAATCCGGCAACACCGTCGGCATGGCTTTCATCGACCCGTCCGCAGGCACCATTCACACAAACCAATATACCGGTTACAACCGGGCCATTGAACTGATATCCCGGCTTCCGATTTATGAATGTGTTTTTCCGGACAAAGACAAAGACGAAATCCTGGGAATTTTCAAACATCCCCTCCTGCAAATCAAGGATATCACCTTAAGCCCCATGGAGGACTGGTGTTTTAACACCGAAATTGCCCACAAGGCGTTGTGTGAACATTTTTCCGTCCTTAATTTAAACGGCTTTGGTATCGAGGACATTCCGTCTGCCGTTTCAAGCACGGGAGCCCTTTTGGAATATCTCAAACAGATGAACAAACAACCTCTTCGTCACATCGACAAAATTTCCCTCTACGCGGACGATGAATATGCCTTCATCTCACCCGCGGCAACCCACGGTCTTGAAATGGAAACTCTTTTTAAAACGGTCAACCACACCCTGACGGCTCTGGGAAAACGCCAATGGCGTTACTGGCTTTACCATCCCTTAAAACAACCGGCCGCCATCCTGCAAAGACAGGCAGCCGTGACCATGCTCAAAGATCAGCCGGACATCCTTAGACAACTCAAAGACTATTTTTCCCGCATCCCTGACATTGAGAAAAGCATCTCAAAACTCAGCTGCGGGTACACCCAGGCCAGGGATATTCTCGCCATCCGCAATACCTTAAGCCTTATTCCCGGCCTTAAAGAAACGGTCGCGCCCCTCGCTCAAAAAAACCGCCTCTTTTCCGTCGAGGACATCCCGGCGCTGCGCACATTGCTCGAGAAAGCCGTTAACCCGAACATCCCTTTATCCAAACCCGAAGGCAAGATTATTCAAAAAGGATTTCATCAGGAATTAGATGACTTGCGCGATATTCAGGAAAACGGCCGGCAGTGGCTGCAGCGTTTTCAGGAAAAAGAAATCAAACGCACAGGCATCAACTCCCTTAAAGTCGGGTACAACAGAGTTTTTGGTTATTACATTGAAGTCACCAAAGCCAACCTCGCGCTCGTTCCCGAAAATTTTATCCGCAAACAAACCCTTGTTAACGCGGAACGTTTCATCACGGCCGATCTTAAAGAATATGAAGAAAAAATCCTGACCGCGCAAGAAAAAGTCTTAAAAATCGAAAACGCTCTCCTGCAGGATCTTCAAAGGGAAATTCTTGATAACTCACAAGCCCTTCACATCTTCAGCCAAAGCATTGCCACCATTGACGTGCTTTATTCCTTAAGCCTCCTGGCGCAATTGCCTCAATACACAGCACCCAAAATTGCCGACGACCTCGTTATTGATATTAAAGAAGGCCGCCATCCTGTCGTGGAGAAAACCTTGAGCGGGGCTTTTACGCCTAACGACTCATTCCTGGACAATAAAGAAAATCATCTGATCATTTTAACCGGGCCTAACATGGCCGGCAAATCCACCTACATCCGTCAAATCGCGGTTCTCGTGATCCTCGCGCAGACAGGAAGTTATATCCCCGCGAAATCGGCACATATCGGAATTGTGGACAAAATCTTTACCCGCATCGGCGCCCACGACGACATTGCCAAAGGACAAAGTACGTTCATGGTCGAGATGAGCGAGACCGCCGGCATCGTCAACAATTTGACCGACCGCAGTCTCATTATTCTCGACGAGATCGGCCGGGGTACAAGCACCTACGACGGGTTGAGCCTGGCCTGGGCGCTGGCAGAACATTTCCAAAAAACAAAAGCACGGACCCTTTTTGCCACACATTTTCATGAACTGACAGCACTTGCGGATGAACATCCGGGTGTGCGCAATTACAATGTTGCGGTCAAGGAATGGGAAGACGAGATCATTTTCCTGCACAAGATCATTCCGGGGAGAACCGACGACAGCTACGGGATTTATGTGGCCAAACTCGCCGGCATCCCCAAAAGCATCATCGACCGTTCCAGGACAATCCTGACTCAGTTGGAATTAAAGGAAAACCTTAAAGAACGAATAGCCTTGCCGTCAACCCCTGAAAAAGAAGGACAAATGTCTTTCTTTCCCGACGGCAAAGACAAGACAGCAGAAGAAATCAAAAACGCGCTCGCTTGCGTTGACATCAACACTCTGACGCCCATAGAGGCATTGAATAAATTACAAGAACTTAAAAAACTACTCCCCCCCCTTTCCTGCCTGTCGGCAGACAGGGAAAAAGGGGGGACAGGGGGAATTTAAAAAGATGTCCAACGTCCATATCCTTCCCCCTGACGTCATCAGTAAAATCGCGGCTGGTGAAGTCATTGAGCGGCCCGCTTCGGTTATCAAAGAACTCATCGAGAATGCCTTAGATGCCGGGGCCAAAAACATTGAAATTCATCTTAAAGGCGCCGGCAAAACATCCATCCTGATTAAAGATACCGGTAGCGGCATTGCGCAAGACGATATCGAAACCGTTTTCCTGCGCCACGCCACAAGCAAGATTAAGA
>CBDUYP010000179.1:0-2876 GCA_965371485.1 uncultured bacterium | reverse complement strand
ACGTCTTTTCCTTATATAATAAATAGTCATAATATATGGTGTGTTGCCGATTGCCGTTTTCTTACTCGATTTAGTGAAAGTATGCCATATTTTGCCGGAAAATCAAGGTCATGTGGCAGAATTCATCAGGAGCACAACTTGTTGATATGAATAAGGTTACATCAATTTTGCGTATTTTCAAGAAAATACAAAAGAATTGATTCTGACTTAATTAAATAGGTAGAAATTTAAGATTAATCGTGGTCGCAGTTTGTGTGGCTGCAGCAGATAGGGAAGATAATGTCACTGGCACAACAGGGGATCATTACAGCAACAATCGTTACAATAAAGACACCGCCGGCCAAAGGAATCCAGTCACTCAGTCCAAAACCGATCAGATATAAAATCGAGGCCGCACTGCTGACAAAGACGTGAGCGGTGTGAGAATGTTCTGTCGAATGTTCAAAGGTTTTTGTGATAAGAAGCCCTGCTGCCACGCCCACAACCGCAAACGGAAACACCAATCCCGGCTCTTCAATAAAGCAGATATGCATGTGCATCGTCTTGCCGAGCAGAAGGCCTCCCCAAAAAGGGAAAAAGATGTCACTTAAGCCGCAAAGAATCACGGAACCGGCCAGTCCGACGAAAACAGCCTTAACAATCCTCTGTTCATGTTTTAAGAACATAGCTGTCGTAGCTACCGCGCTAAAAAGCACGTGTACCGCGTGGAAGACATGAAAAAGCTCCCTCGAGGCCCCGGGCAAAGCATGCCGGGATTGCATGAGAACGGCCGCAAAGGTTAACACGCCCATCACAACAAGGCCGATGGCCACACCGAAAATGGAATATGGCAGATGATCGGCAAGCTCAACAAGGATGTATTTAAATTTATTGTTCTGCTTCATGGTCAACTCTCCTGCACCAGCTTCTTGATATCGTCAAGCGCTGCCCGGGCAGCCGTCTCCCCCCGCTTGACAAGCTCGTCGACCTTGTAAAGCTCAAACCAGTTGATCCCTGTCAAATCCGGATAAATGACAATATCGGCCTGCTGGGCACTCTGCTCGGCAATCACGTATTCCGAGGCCTGAAGACTGCTGACAATAATATCTGAAATATTGGGAGTAAAAATCTTTCCGATTCTTTTTGCCAAACGGAATTTTATATAATGCCAGGGATTCTTTGCAAAAGGAATTTGGCTCTCCTGCAGTAACCGTTTCTGCTCATCCATGTATCCCTTGGTCACGTGTTCCGGAGACTGCAGGACATTGACCGCAATGATCTTCTTTATCCCCCGCGCTGTCAGAACATTTGTCGGCAAAGGATTAAGAACTCCGCCGTCAATGATCACCTTGTCTTTTTCCAAAACCGGTTCAATAACACCGGGGATGCCTATGCTTTTTCGCACCGCATCCACCAACGATCCCGAATCGAGAATAATCTCCTGACGTTTGACCAAATCATAAGCCACAATTTTAAACGGAATGCGCGTACCGTAAAATGTCTTGTGCCTGAGTCCCCGCCGCCGCAGCCATCTTTTGATCATGTGCCCGCCGATGAGCCCTGATATCGGGATAACAGGATCAAAAAGTTTCAGTATGGCCATCTTATTTTGAAACTCCCCGGCCAGTTTTTGCAACGCATCGGCATTTTTTCCCGTCGTCCAAAAACTCCCAAGCAATGCGCCCATACTGCTTCCCACAACAATATCAATCGGGATATTTTCCTGTTCCAGGACACGGATCACCCCGATATGGGCAACCCCTAAGGCAGCCCCGCCTCCCAGAACAAGTCCCACCAGGACACCGCTGATCTTACGGGCCATTTTCGTGACAGCCCTCGCGTATTCGCTCTCTGCGTGCGGCATCACAACAGACATTTCCGAAGAGGTCACCGCCGTGTCCAATTCCTCCTGCCGGATAAAAGGAAGCTGCGAAGAGACGTTAAAATCAATCTCATTGTTCACCTCTTCAAAGGATAGATAGCACGTCCCCTGCCTGTCACTGACGATAACCTGGATCTTGGCTTCATCAAAATTTTCTTTCAATTCCTCTTCCAGTTCGTCAATAACCTGCCGCGTCATCTTGAGATCATTCTTGCGGTCCATGGTCACGAGCTGAACCATGTCGGATTGCGTTAATGTTTTTAGAACCACCTCGTCCATCTCATTGGGAAGATCAACGACCACATAATGATAATCATCGACAAGGGCTGTGACAAACTGACTGATTTTGTTAACAAGAGAAGAATCCTGCGGATCGAAATTAACGTTCAGAAGATGGATGCTCAGTGTGCTCTTCGTAATGCTGGCGATCGTTTTCTCATAATCATCAACAATGTCCTTAAGAGGAACCGCCTGCTTTTTCCATTGAGGGGAAGCCCCTTCTTTCTCACAGGAAACCGGTGTCCCCTGCGTCATATCCGATGAAATGTTAACCAGCACAACCTCTTTTTTTGTCTCTCTCTGAAGGCTTAAGGCAAGATTTGCGGCATAGGTCGAGCTCCCGGAACCCTTTGCCGGACTGTAAATCGAGATGATCGTACTTTCAAATATTAATTTTGTCTGTGCCGTGCGCCGGCGGAACCGCCTTGAGAGGCTGTGACTTAACTCAATTCCTAACTGGGGGATGACTTTAAGAATGGCCTTGAAATCACCCGTGTCGATCTCAAGAATAATGGAGTCATTGATCGCCTCAAAACTGAGGGAATGATTTTCACCGGTTAACAAAGAAACAATACCGAAATGCATGCCGCGGCGGATGAATTCGACATTGCGCTTTTGTCCTTCCGTATTCATGGCATAAGCCTGAATCCGTCCGGAAACAAGACAATAAAAAGCACTTGAAGGATCCCCCTGCCGGCAGACCACCTCTCCTTTTTTATACTGAACAACCCTTGAT
>CBDUYP010000178.1:0-2935 GCA_965371485.1 uncultured bacterium | reverse complement strand
CGGATCGGCACAAAATTGAGATCACGCACAACCTTCTGGCCTTCTTTACTCAGGATAAAATCCATAAAACCCTTCACCAATCCTTTGGGTTCACCGTTTGTATATATTAAAAGCGGCCGGGAAATCGAATATTCCCCGGTCATAACATTTTCAATGGTCGGCAGGTAAAACGGGCTTTGTTTATCTTTGGCAATGGCGATGAGTTTCTGGCCCGGGCCTGAATAGCCCATGCCGTAATAACCGATCGTGTTGGGATTAAGGGAAATCTCCTCGGCAATGGCCTGGGAAGACGGTATCAAGAGAGAACTTTCAATAAACTCATCGGTATTATGCTTATCCCCCCCCTTAATCACATGTTCGCGGAAGAATAAGTGTGTTCCGGAGCTGACCTCGCGGGATAAAAGCACAATCTTTAAGTCATCTCCGCCGATTTCTTTCCAATTCTTCACGCGGCCCGTGAAAATATCCGCCAGTTCCGTCATGGTCAGATGCTCCACGGGGTTTTGCGGATTGACAACGACCGCTATCCCGTCCAAGGCCACGGTAAACTCTTTGGGATCAATCCCGTTGCTCCTCGCCTTCTTGATTTCCTTGCCCTTCATCTTGCGTGAACACTCGGCAATGTCGCATGTCCCGCTGATGAGCGCGGCAATACCGGTTCCGGATCCTCCGCCGGTGACCGCGATATAGGCTTGGGGGTGTTGTTTCATATATTCCTCAGCCCATGCCTGGCCGAGATTGACCATGGTGTCTGATCCCTTGATTTGAATCGACATCTTCCTCTCATCGGCCTGAGAAATATCAGTGGTTAACAGAAGAAGGGATAAAAGAAAGAGGCAAAAAATGGTGATACCATTTTTTAGGCGCGCACTCACACCCTTGTGTGAGATCGCACCTATTCCTCTTCCCTGGAAGGAAATGCGCGTATGTTCGATTTTCATTTTTAAGTCTGTATGTCTAAAACTCCGACGGAGTTAATGGAAGGCATAAAAATTTACTGCGTAACATGTGACTAACCACCACCAAAAGTAATTGTAGTATTAGGATAATAGGGAGTCAATAGATATTGTGGAATATTTTTATTCAATGTTGTTCGCGCTTTATCCGACGAGCTTTTCCGGCGCCTCACGGCTGATGGATAAGGCAATCCAGAATCCGAGGATGGATAACAGCATGACGCCTATGACCTCGGGACTCCATTGGGAGGGCAAGACGTTTGCGTGCGCTTCTTTCCAGGGCCAGACCTTGCGCAAAGATCCTAACACCAATCCCGTCAAAATTGCGACCGTCAGATCATGGTGACGGGTTAAGACCCAGTTGAGAACCCGGACAAAGGTGAGAATGCCAACGGCACATCCCGCGGCCACAATTAATAAAGAGGCAAAGTCGTGTTGGCTCACAGCTTCGATAATATAATGATATTTTCCCAAAAGCACCAGGATAAAGGCGCCTGAAATGCCGGGCAGGATCATCGCGCAAATGGCAAGCGCCCCGCTTAAAAATAAAAACCCCATCGTTTCAGGGGTATGAATCGGAATCATTCCGACAAGATAGAACATCCCCCCTGCGGCAAAAAAACACAGAAGCATCATAGGAACAGTCCATCGCTTAAGACGCTGTCCGATAATCGGCACGGTTGCCAATATCAAACCGAAGAAAAAAGCATATGTCAAAACAGGCTTGTTGTGCAAAAGCCAGCTCATAACCTTGGCAAGCGTAAAGACAGCGGTTAAGATACCGAGAAGAACCGTTGCGAGAAATTTCCAGGAAGCATGGTGAAAGGCTTCGCGGAATCGAAACGTGCAGCACAACCGTACAAACTTAACATCAAATGACTTGATCGACGCAATCAAATCTTCATAAATACCGGTAATAAAAGCGATCGTTCCTCCGGATACTCCCGGAATGATGTCCGCGATTCCCATACAAAAACCTTTAAAACACAGCCGCAGGTAATCGCTGATATTTCTATAATGATCTTCGGGTCTATTCATAATTCTCAGAGAATTGAGAGGGGATATGATTGCGTTCCAGGATCCTTTTGGTGACTTCATCAATATTCACAGTATCCAAAATGATTTTACGTTTGAACTCTGTTTCAAAAACCGAGAAATCTTTCTTGTTACTTTCCACCAAAGCCACAAATTCCTTAAAAGAATCAAATTCTTTCCCGTTGACCTTTACCATGACTTCATTGCGGTACCTGTGATATCCGACATTAATATCATCAGGCAAAACTTTCAACAGGACAACAATCTCCTTTTTTGCCCCGGCGTTCAGCCTCCCTGTCCCCAGGAGATAATACATAAAGTCCAGCGGAGCCTTTTCCCACCATGCCGCCCCCCATGATTTCAATAAATCCGTGCTTAATACCGTAAAGACCAGGCCGCCGTAAATATAATACGGAGGCTTCTTGAAATGATGCGGATAAGGTACAAGTCCGGAAAACTTTTCAAAACGGATGGCTTGCGTCTTAACCTTGCCAACGCGAAGAAACTTAATAACGATATCCCGGCCGATTTGTTTACGGTTAATAAGATAGGACAGATTCAGCCGTTCATTTTCGCGGAATTCAAAAGTGCCGTCAACCCCGATCGGGATTCCGTTAATTTCAAGGATGACGTCCCCTTCCTTTAAAATACCGTATGCCGATGAATGGGGAATGACACTTGTCAAGAGAACACCCCCCTCTTGATCCAGCATGCGATAATACTTTCTCAGCGTCTTGTTTTCCGTATTATGAAAACTGATGCCGAGAGTCGGAAACCCGCTATAATCCCCGTCTTCCAAATCCGTCAGAAAATGATCGATGACAGGCCGGGAAATCATATAACCGATATTCTGACTGCTGCTGATGACCTGCATCGCAACACCGACCAATTTCCCATCCTTTAAAACAGGAAAAGCTTCAAAATCTTCCAGGAGCCGATGAAAT
>CBDUYP010000177.1:0-2941 GCA_965371485.1 uncultured bacterium | reverse complement strand
TTCCACAGATAGATGCCGCTGAGGGTGATGACCGGGATGACGAAGAATTTTACGACTGTCTGGAAGGCTTGATATTTGTGGAAGGGGGAATAGACGTAACACATGATCACCAGCCCTAAGATGATGTGTCCCCAGCGCAGGATGTTTTTTATCTTCGCCGGCATTGGCTGCGGTTATCTTTCCCTGTACTTTAATTCAACGCCGTGCTTGGGACAGAATTTGACGCCTTCGGTGTAATGTTCGCCGCCCTCGGGGCAGAACTTTTTGGCCATTTTCTCCCCGACGATCATGCCGCCGACCGTTCCGATGGCCCCGCCGATGGCCGCGCCCTTAACCCCGTCACCGGTCTGGTGGCCGATGATACCGCCGAGGGTGGCACCGCCGAGCCCGCCTGCCGTTGCCGCCTTTTGTGTTGTGGTGCATCCGATGCCGATAGCACAAACACACACAAGTAATAAGATCATCCTTTTCATCAAAGCCCTCCTCCGCTATTTATGCGGGGTAATGATAAAACTGCTTTCATAATCATTGCGTACCTTGGACAAAAACTCCTGAGCTTCGGGTTTTGTCTTAAAATTTCCGATATAAATCCGATGCCACACCCCTTTTTCTCCCAAATCTCTGCTGACAAGATGCGCCGGATATCCGGCTGCTTTGACTTTTTTCAGGGCCTCTGCTGCCCTGTCCTTATTCTTGGAAGAGGCCACCTGAATGGTAAACGGAACCGCGGCAAGATCAAGCGTTCCTGTCTTAACCTCCGGGGAGACCTGGGCCGCGACTTCGCGCGTGACAACCTGCGGCTTTGGCAGCGGCACCGGATCACTCGCCGCGATTTCTGTTATCCCGTCGGTTTCGTAGACATATTCATATTCTATTTCCCCGGCATCCTCTATCCCCTCCTCGGGAAAAAGGTCGCGCAAGGAAATCATCTCATTGGCTCCCTGATAATTCAGCGCAAAAAGGACAACACCAACCACCCCGATAACAAACACCCACATCACCCATTGCTTTTTCATCTGTCTAACCCTCCCTTAATAGTTAACTTTCTCTTCCCAATATTATTTTAACATCTTTACAATCGCGTACAAGTTAAATTACTCGACACCCTGCGGCGGATCGGGGAAGTGCCCCGCGAGAGCCCCTTCGACCAACTCTTTGACTTCATCACTGAAATCTTTGGATAAAATCCATTCCAGATATCCCCGGTCTTTTTTTACAATCTCCTTCAAATTCTGTTTCCGGGCATACTTGCCGAACATCATGTAAAGTTCACCGTTCCACCAGCGGAATTTTTTACCCGCGTCAAAAAATTCCGCTCTCGCTTGATACTCAAACGGCTTTAAGGTTTCAATATGCCCGCTCTCCTCACCGTATTGCTTACTCTGGGCCGAAAGCACCTCAAGGGTGGCCTCACTATCCGCGAGGGCCGAGTGGGCATTGCCCAGATCCTTCCCGCAGTAAAATTGATAGGCTGCTGTCAGATCCCGTTTCTCATGCAAATGATATATTTTCTGGGCATCATAAACAGCCCGGCTCTTCCACTCGAATTTCAAACCGTTATCCGAAAACTCCCGGCTCAAGAGAGGAAGATCAAACCGTTCCAGATTAAAGCCCCCAAAATCCGCGTCCCCAAGAAAGGCTAATACCTCATTGGCAATACTGCGAAAATAAGGCGCGTCCTTAACATCCTTATCCGTGATCCCTGTGATTTGACTTACCGCCGCCGGGATAGGCAGGCCGGGATTAACTCTCTTTTCATACGTCGTGCGCGTCCCGTCCGGAAGACAGCGGATCATCCCGATCTCGATAATACGGTCTTTTTCTATCCATATCCCTGTCGTCTCAAGATCCAGAATAACCAGTGGTCGTGTGAGTTTCATAAATAAGCTCGCTCCTCTCGCAACTATTTCAATGCTATCAGTGAAATGCCATCGTGACGATTTTCTGAATCAGTTGATTGTAGGAAATCCCCACCTTTTCCGCCGACTGCGCCACTTCATCAATTTTGGCAATGCAGGGATTGGCATTCGGTTCAATAATGTAAACCTGCCCCGCTGCTGTCAGACGAATATCAAACCGGATATAACTGTGCATATTGAGTACCCGGTATGCTCTTTTACACACCTCTTCAATCCTCTCCCAGGCGCCGTTGGCGAGTTTGCCGGCAAAAACACTTTTAATCCCCCAGCGTTGACGGTATTTATCATCCCACTTCGCTTTATAAGTGGCAATGCGGGGTTCGTCTTCCGGAAGCTGGCCGAATTTCATCTCTCTCGCAGGCAGGACCGTCAGCCGTTTATTGCCGAGCATGCTCACGTACAATTCGCGCCCTTCGATATATTCCTCGGCAATCACATCCGAACTCATGCTCTCCTGAATAAATTTGATGCGCTCCACAAACGCCTCTTCGCTGTCAACAATCGAGGCCTGGGATATCCCGCGGGATGCTTCCTCGGCCAGAGGCTTAACAATGGCCGGAAGTTTGATCGTCTTAGGCTGCCATATCCGGTGACCACGGTAAAACGCATGAAACCTTGCAACCCGAAGCCGGTGAAACTTTAATATTTTTTTGCTGATGGATTTATTGTTGCATATGAACAGGGCCTCTGATGTTGCTCCGGTGTAGGGAACCCCGAGAATCTCTAAAACGGCCCCGATATTCTTGTCAAAATGCGTTTTCCCGTTAAAGACATCCGCCATATTAAACACGACATCGGGCCGGAACTCCTTGCACTCTTCCAGGAGGGGGACGATATCATTATAAATACCGAGAAGACACACCTCGTGACCGTTTTCCTTTAAAGCGCAAAAGACATCATTCTCGGTGTACATATTGTCAGGATCCGCGAATTCACTCTTAAAATCATATCCCCGCGGCGTGACGTAAGGCGTGTTGAATAATAAAAGAATCTTGTATTTTTTTCTCACTATTTTCTTCTCT
>CBDUYP010000176.1:0-2990 GCA_965371485.1 uncultured bacterium | reverse complement strand
AATCCTGGGGGGGATTCCGGTGCTGCATGGCCTGCCGACTCCTGTTGCCGTGGCACACGGCATCCTGGCGCAAACATTTTTTGTTTTAACCATCATCTTGGCTTACAGCCTGTCAAAAGAATATCATATACGCCAAACCGACCCCGTCCCCCCATACAGCCGAAAATTCCTGCGATTAACCCTTTTATTGATTGTCCTGATTTACGCGCAACTGACGATCGGCGCTGTCATGCGTCACACGCAATCAGGATGGGCTATCCCTGATTTCCCAACGAAAGAAGGGATAGGAATCCTTTTTTTGCACGGAATAGGGGCATTGATCCTTTTGACAACAACCGTATATCTTAATATGATCGGGTGGCGGTTTCTGCGGGGTCGAAAACGGATGATAGAATCATTATTGCTTCTCGACGGTGTTCTTGTTCTGCAACTCCTCCTGGGCATCACCACAGTGTTGACGGCAAAAGAACCGCATCTGACAAGTTGGCATGTCGCGGTCGGCGCGGGGATTTTAGGGTTAACGGTTCTGCTGTTCTTGCGCGCCGCCCCGCTTCGGGACATCGGAGGGTATACCGTAAGGCGGAGACTTCCCGTCGGTTAATTCAATTTTATATTCGGTTTCAAATTGAGCGGTGGGGAGCATATCAATCGCGTCCCACGTCAGTTTCGTGCAGACGCGGGCACAGATCGAACAACCGATACACTCATTGAAACGGATCTGAACAGGAGGGATGGGGATATGATATTTCTCTTTCCCGACGGGTTCAATGCAATCAACAGGACAAAAGGGAACGCATGCCTCACAGCCGGTACAATTATCCTCGTCAACAACAGCAACAAGTTTCGGCTTTTTCTTTTTTTCCGTTATCTTGGCGGGAAGTTCGGGAATCGTCTTGTAATGGTCCTGAGCGGTCGTCATTTATTTTGCAGAGACAGCAAAGCTTTGCGTCTCTACTCTTCTTTTTTTGCGAGAGGCTCTTTTTTCTCTGTAAGGACCGGAAGGTTAGGGGATTTTTCAGCGTTGAGTTGAATATAATTCTTCCACTTCTCCGGAACATCTTCCTCGGCAAAAATCGCCTGAACCGGACATTCGGGAATGCAGGCACCGCAATCAATACAAACTTCAGGATCAATCACAAGCCACTCATCATCCTCATGAAAGCAATCAACAGGACAAACCGTGACACAATCCGTGTATTTACATTTTAGACATGGTTCCGTAACGACGTGCGACATCTTCAAACCCTCCTTGTAATAATAAAAAAATGTTTAATACAAATGTAGCCTGAATATACCAAAGACACTCCGAACTGTCAAACATTCTTTAAGCGAATCTTTTTATAAAAATAATCAACAAAGGCCTTAACCCCGTGCAATTTCCTAAACAAATCCCCAAAGCTTCTGATCCCAACAAGCATCTGCCATATTTGCCGCGGCCTCAGATAAAATTCTTTCAACCCCACATCAATAAGCTCATCGATCTCCTTACTGGAAAGCTGAGGATAACTGAGAAGCGTTCTTTGCTCTTTTTCTGCCGTTAACCATTCATCCCAATCCTTCGCTAAAAGATAATGATTGTCCTTGGCCCATTGATAAAGGGATGTCCCGGGATACGAAGCAATTCCTGTTATTTGCACGGTATCCATGGGAAGAGATTTTGCAAAATCAATGGTTCGGCGGGCTGTTTCCCGTGTTTCTCCGGGAGCCCCGATCATAAAACAACCGTGTATCGTAAATCCGAGATCATGCGCCCGGAACGCGAACTCTTTTGCCATGTTGATATTGACATTGCCCTTTCTGACAGCCCGCAATCCGTCATCATATCCAAATTCAAAACCGGTCATAAGCATTCGGCATCCGGCCTCCCGCATTAAAGGAAGAATGTCTAATTTCGTGTCCACACGCGTATTGCACGACCAGGTCATTCTCTTATTGAGACCCCGTCGGATGATCTCTTGACAGACATCCCTAACATGCTGCGGATCCGCCGCAAAGGTGTCGGTCTCAAACATAATCTCCCTGATCTGCGGATGAACTTTCAGGTCATATTCCATTTCATCGACAACTTTTTCTGCCGTACGGTTACGCAGACGGTATCCGTACATTAACTGCGGATCACGGCAAAAACTGCAGGCATTATTACAACCCCGGCCGGTCATCAATGTTAAAAAAGGGAATTTCTTGCCGGCATCCGGATACCACTCTGGTTTTATCAAATGCCAGGCAGGGAAGGGAAGCTCATTAACATCCAGCAACGGCCGGTCGGGATTATGCTTAACCGTTGCGCCATCCCGCCGGCTCATGCCCTGAATCACATCGACGGCAACACCATCGGCAAGATCACGCAGAGTGTAATCATATTCGCCCCGGAGGATGTAGTCGACAACATCCCTCCCGATCGTGAAGGTATTGTCGGGTTCGGCCGAAACATGCTGTCCCACAAAGACAACTTTGCATTTCACCCGTTCTTTAATTGTTTTGGCCTGTTCAATGTCATTGTAAATCGACGGCGTGGTGGCATGAATCACCAATACATCCGGTTTAAATTTTACGACTTCCCGGCATGACTGTTCAACAGTGAAGTTACGGGCAGCGGCCTCTATAAAAACAACATCATGTCCCGCATCGAGAAGAACCTGGGCTGCCGTAAGCAAATATTCCGGATGACGCTGGACGCGTCCGCGTGATTTAGCGGCCCAGCGGGCAACGCGGACAAAATCTTCACCAAATGAGGGATTTAAAATGGCAACACGCATAATCCATATATCATAAAATTATTACTCCGGGATTGCAAGGTATTTTAGCATTCCATGTCGAAATTGCCGGAATTGCGTTGTAAAAACCCGGAATTCTGCTATAATTTCATCCCTATGAAACAAATTTATTCAAAATATTCAGGTGATGATCTCTGGAGTATCTCACAAGAGGATTTTATCCCGTCTTTACAAGGCATTCGCGAAAGCCAGTTTAGTTTAGGCAACGGCCTGATG
>CBDUYP010000175.1:0-3010 GCA_965371485.1 uncultured bacterium | reverse complement strand
GCCGGGATCTCTGCCGCATGGATCACGTTGCATTATTATGTACAGTTTGCCAAGCTCTTACATAAGCTGATACTGATTCCGCAGGGTGCAGGAGAGCCCCTGGCATTTGTTCTTTTATGGTTTGGTGTTGTTGTTCTTTTTAAAATCGTCCGTGACGGATATATGCTTGTGGCCAGACCCGGGTTGAACGCGATTCTCGACAAATGGACAGGCTTTACCCTTGCGTTTCCCCGGGCTGCCGTGTTTTGCAGTTTGATGTTTTTTTTGTTGTTTATTTCAGGGAATCAATACCTTATGGATAAGGCAAGGACATCAGCAACGGGTGTCTATCTTACCGGCTTATCCCTGAATATTTACCGGGTTGGTTATGCCGGGGTTGTGCGTAAATTTTTTCACGGAGAAAAGAGAAACGACAAAGCTTTCACCGTGTTAAAAAAGAACAAAAAGGCGAAGTGATTATGGGATTTATTCCGAACGAAATTATCAGCCGGGTTTTAGAGAGAAGTGATATCGGCGAGGTTGTTTCCTCTTATATCGCTTTAAAACGCGCGGGACAGAATTTTAAGGCTCTTTGTCCGTTTCATGATGAGAAGACACCATCGTTTGTCGTTAATCCCCAAAAACAGATTTTTCATTGTTTTGGTTGCGGGGCCGGTGGCAATGCGATTTCTTTTGTCATGCAGCAGGAACGCATGGAATTTCCGGAGGCTGTGCGCCTGTTGGCTGAAAAGGCCGGCATCACCTTTGAGGAGCAAACTCAGGGAAATCCGCAAACGACGAAAACGCGGCAGCAGCTGCACAAGATCAATACGTTAGCGGCTGATTATTTTCATCACAATCTGCTTTTTGATAAAAGTCCGTCGGCAAAATCCGCCCGTGAATATCTCACAAGCCGGCAGATCACCCCTGATATGGTTAAAAAGTTCCATATGGGGTTTGCCCTTGAAAAATGGGATGGGCTGATGGCGCATTTGAGAAAACATGATGTCAGCTTGAACCTTATGGAAAAAGCCGGGTTGATTATCAGCAAGGCGAGCGGGGAAGGATTTTATGACCGGTTCCGTAACCGGATCATGTTTTCGATCTTTGACGCGAGGCGCCGGTGTGTTGCCTTTGGCGGGCGCTCGATGGAAGATAATCCTTCAGCGAAGTATATCAACTCACCCGAGACCATGGTGTACACGAAAGGACATCATTTGTATGGCTTGCACCTGGCCAAGGAAGCGATCGGTCAGCAGGATTGCGCGATCGTCGTTGAGGGATATACGGATTTTATTATGCCGTTTCAAGCCGGGGTGCATCATATTGTGGCCTCGCAGGGAACGGCCCTGACAACTGACCAGATCCGGCTGCTTCGCCGTTTTACCCTCAACGTTGTCATGCTTTTTGACAGTGACCAAGCCGGTGAAGCCGCGACATTGCGCAGTCTCGATTTGCTCATTGAACAAGATATGAACGTGAAGGTCGCCACATTGACCCCGGCGACCGGCGTGGAAGGAACGGGATCCCGGCAGGCGCGCAAGGATGACCCGGATTCATTTATACGCCGCTATGGTGTTAAGGAATTTACTCAGTGTATCAGCCGGGCTGAGCCGTTTTTTGAATTTAAGTTAAACATCGTTCTTAAGAAGTACGACAAGAAGACAATAGAAGGACGGGCGCGTATTGCCGCTGAAATGCTGCCGACGATTAACAAATTCAGCAATGCGATCGTCAAATCGGAATATATCAAGAGGTTGGCACAGGGGCTTCTCGTTTCGCAGGATGCCCTCTTGGAGGAACTTAAGAAGATGGGGAAAGGGACACCCGCAAAGCAGATAGAAAAAATTTCTTCTGACCACATTCGTCCCATTGAGCGCCATCTTCTTAAATTGATGCTGGATGAAAGGGATTTTATCCCTTTAACTAAAGCGCAGGTGAAGATGTCGGACTTTAAGAATGAGCAGGTGCGCAGTATTGTTCACAGGCTTTTTGACCTTTTTGAGCAGGGACGGGAGACGAGCCCTTCGGTCGTCATGAGCGGATTTGATGACGAGAAGATGTTGCAGACGATTTCTCATCTTATGGCTTCGGAAGATCTTGTTTCCGGAGATAAACAAAAGATTCATCGTGACTGCCTGCATCGGCTGAAAAAAAACCGTTTGAAATCCCAACGGCAGGATATTCTCCATCAGATGGAGACGGCGAGAAGTTCGGGAGATGAGTATAAGCTCGACGAATTGAAGCAAGAATTTAATCAATTAATTAAGGGGTAGATAGATGAAAAAGAAAGAATTAAAAGAAGATCTCGAGAAGCTGATCGCCATGGGAAAGAAGAAGGGATTTCTGACCTATGATGAGGTTAACGCGACTCTTTCGGAAAAGATCGATTCCTCGGAAGAGATCGATCATGTCTTTGATATCCTTGACGGGAAAGATATCAAAATCATAGACTCCGAAGAAGATGCCGGCACAGGAAACGTTGACGGCAAGACGCGCGAGCAACAGATCAGAAGGGCGCGGGAAGAACAGAGCAAAGACGATGTGTATTCTGATAAATTCATCCCCTTAGACGATCCTGTCAAAATGTATTTAAAACAGATGGGGTCGATTCCGCTCTTGTCACGGGACGAGGAAATCAGTCTGGCCAAAAGGATCGAAGATGCCGAGCATAAGTTTGCCGAGGCCTTGTTTATGACGTCATTTGCCCGCAAAGAGGCTTTGGTGATCATTAACCGGGTCCTTAATGAAGAGATTAATGTCGAAGATGTTATTAAGGACGAGCTGGAACGCCGGATGAAATTGATTCGTGACCTCAACCGTATTATTAAAGAAGTGCGGCATACCCGTGTCGGTTCCGAGAAATCCGCTAAAACGCTTGCGGCATTCAAATTAACGGCTACGGTTAACGAAGAGATTGTTGGCAAGATTATCAATATCGTGGAGTCGCATGACAAGATTGAGAAGGCGCTTAAGGGAAAGAGAAAAGACAAAAATACAACGGAATTGCGAAAACAAAGACAAAAGTTGT